>JAZQHO010000203.1:0-15319 GCA_045540635.1 Candidatus Limiplasma sp. | reverse complement strand
GGGTCTGGAAACCCACCAGATTGTACAGCGTACCGGCGGTATTCTCTGCACGGAGCTGCACCACCGCATAAGGTTCCTTGCCTGTGCGGGGATCCACAAGGCCAACGGGCTTCATGGGGCCAAAGGCCATGACCATTTCTCCGCGTTTGGCCATGCTTTCGATCGGCATGCAGCCCTCAAAAACAGACTTTTCTTCGAAACCGTGCACAGGGGCAGTCTCAGCCTCCAGCAGCGCCTGCCAGAAGGCCACATATTCATCTCTGGTCAGCGGACAGTTGAGGTAATCGTCGCCGCGCTCATAGCGGGACATACGAAAGACCTTTGTCATATCCAGACTATCAGCAGTAACGATGGGGGCTGCGGCATCGTAGAAATGCAGGGTGGAAAGCCCTTCAATTCCTGCAATGGCTTCGGAGAGCGCATCGCTGGTAAGCGGGCCGGAGGCAATGATCACCTCTCCTTCGGCGGGGATCTGCGTTACCTCCTCCTCCACCACCGTGATGAGGGGATGGCTGCGGATGCGCTGATCCACACTTTTGGAAAAACCGTTGCGGTCTACGGCCAAAGCGCCGCCTGCAGGCACTGCGTTCTCATCGGCTGCGGCCATGATGACCGAATCCAGACGGCGCATTTCCTCCTTGAGGAGGCCAACGGCGTTGGAAAGACGGTTGCTGCGCAGGCTGTTGCTGCAAACCAGCTCAGCCATGGTATCCAGCGTGTGGGCAGGCGATTTCTTGATGGGTTTCATTTCGTACAGGGTAACGGGAACGCCGCGCTGTGCCATCTGCCACGCAGCCTCGCAGCCTGCCAGACCTGCACCGATGACCTTTACACTCATTCGTCCTGCTCCTTTGCATCGCTGTCCTTAACGACCACCTTGCAGCGGCAGGTCTCGTTGGCGCAGAGATGGATCCTCTCGCCATGCTTGCCGCGCTTTTCCACCATGTAGCTGCCACATTGCGGACAGCGGTCGGTGATGGGCATCTCCCAGCTGACGAAATCGCACTCGGGGTACTTTTCGCAGCCGTAGAACTTGCGGTTCTTCTTGCTGGTTTTCTCCATCAGGCGGCTGCCGCACTTGGGGCATTTGGCAGCAATGTAATTGATGATGGGCTTTGCGTTGCGGCAATCGGGGAAATTGGGGCAGGCGAGGAATTTGCCAAAGCGACCCATCTTATAGACCATCATGGCACCGCACTTGTCGCAGGGCACATCGCTCACTTCGTCCTTGACGGTGATCTTTTCGATACGGCTCTCGGCGCGGGTGAGCGTCTCTGCGAAGCTGGGGTAGAAATCACGCAGGATCTGCTTCCACTCGGAATCGCCTTCCTCAATGGCATCCAGTTTTTCTTCCAGCTGAGCGGTAAACTCCACATCCACGATGTCGGTGAAATACTCCAGCATCATGTCTGTCACCATGCAGCCCAGCTCCGTGGGATACAAACGTTTCTTTTCGCGGGATACGTAGCCGCGAGCGATGATGGTGGTGATGGTGGGCGCATAGGTGCTGGGACGGCCGATGCCCTTTTCTTCCAGTGTGCGCACCAAAGAAGCCTCGGTATAGCGTGCCGGAGGCTGAGTGAAGTGCTGCTGGGTATCTACAGAGGTAAAGGCTACGGGATCCTTTTCCTTGAGCACGGGGAGCACGCTTTCCTTGGTCTCCTGCTCATCATCGGTGCTTTCGGTATAAATGGCGCGATAACCGGCAAAGTACATATGCTCGCCATAGTAGCGCATGGTGATCTTGGAGGAGCAGATATCCACGCTCATGGTGCGGAAGGCAGCGGGCTTCATCTGGCTGGCCAGAAAACGGGTGTAAATGAGCCGGTACAGGTTGAACTGCTCGCGGGTAAGATATTCCTTCACCGCATCGGGGGTATGCTCCATGTAGGTGGGGCGAATGGCCTCGTGGGCATCCTGCGCATTTTTGCGGCCTTTGTAAACATTGGGGGTATCGGGGCAGTATTCCTCGCCGAACTGCTGGGTGATGGCGTTGCGGGCAGCGGCTACAGCCTCGTCGGAAACGCGCACACTGTCGGTACGGATGTAGGTGACCAGACCAACCGTACCATTTTTGCCCAGATCGATGCCTTCGTAGAGCTGCTGTACCACCTGCATGGTCTTTGCGGTGGAGAAGTTCAGTTTACGGCTGGCCTCCTGCTGCAAACTGGAGGTAGTAAAGGGCGGCTGGGGCTTTTTGAGCTTATCGCCGCTCTTGATGCCCTCGATGGCAAACTTGGAGGCAAGGATACGGCGCTTGGCAGTGGCTGCCTCCTGCTCGTTGGTGATAACGGCCTTCTTGCCGTCCATGCTGACCAGCTTGGCCTCGCAGCTGATCTTGCGCCCCTTCTGGGTGGGTGCGGAGAAGTTGGCGGTCACATCCCAGTATTCTTCGGGAATAAAGGCCTCGATTTCTCTTTCGCGCTCCACCACCAGACGGGTGGCTACGCTCTGCACACGGCCTGCGGAAAGCCCCTTCTTGATCTTTGCCCACAGCAGGGGGCTGATCTTGTAGCCCACAAGACGATCCAGCGCGCGGCGTGCCTGCTGGGCGTCCACGCGATCCATATCGATGGGCCGGGGATGCTCGATAGCTTCCTTGACCGCCTTTTTGGTGATCTCGTTAAACTCAATGCGGCAGGCCTTGCTGGGATCGATCTCCAGCAGATTGGCCAGATGCCAGGAAATTGCTTCACCCTCGCGGTCAGGGTCTGTTGCGAGGTAGATACGGGAAGCCGCCTTGGCTTCCTTGCGGATCTTGGCGAGGATCTTACCGCGCCCGCGGATGGTGATGTACTTGGGTTCAAAATCGTTTTCTGTATCCACACCCAGCTGAGACTTGGGCAAATCACGAACATGCCCCTGAGAAGCCTCCACATGGTAGCCTCTGCCAAGGAATTTTTCGATGGTCTTGGCCTTTGCGGGGGACTCCACGATCACCAGCTTGGGTGCCTGAGTAGCTGCCATTATTTAAACCTCCTGTCGGTTACTGGTTCGGCAGAGCGAAGCTGTTGCCAGCCTCCCGCCGAAGCAGTCCGTTAATCTCCATAATACTGGTCTCTGTCATAAGCTCTGTTGCATCCTCCTTCAACGCGGATGCCAGCTCATCGAGTGTCATGGGCTGGATGCGCAGCGCACGAAGGATCCTCCGCTGCAAAAGCGGCAGAGGCGGCTGCTTCTTGGGGCGGGTGAGCGGCTGCATGAGCGGTATCAGAGAAAGATCCTCCAGAATGTCTCTGGCACATGTAACCAATCTGGCACCCTCACGCATGATGGCCAGCGGGCCTTCCGCGCCGATATAGCCGGTTTGCCCGGGCACGGCAAACACCTCTCTGCCCTGATCCAGCGCCCAGGTGACGGTGTACATGCCGCCGCTCTGGATCCGCCCTTCCACAAACACCGTGCCCACCGCCAGCCCTGCAATGATGCGGTTACGGTAAGGGAAATGAAAGGGCATGGGTGTTGCGTCCAACGGGTATTCACTGATGATGAGCCCTTTGCCGGAAGCGATCCTGCGGAGCATGGGTGTATGCTCGGAGGGATAAGGCCGGTTGATGCCGCTGCCAAGAATGCCCACAGTGCAGCCATCTGCATTCAGCGCCCCCTCATGGGCGGCATAGTCAATGCCCCTTGCCAGACCGCTGACCACCGTTACCCCTTCCGCACAGAGACCCTGTGCAATGGAAGAAGCCATGTGCCTGCCGTAATCGCTGGGCGTACGGGTGCCTACCACCGCCACGCATGGCTTTTGCAGGCACTCCAGCTTTCCCGCATAGTACAGCAGGTAGGGCGGATCCGGTATCTCGCGCAGAAGCGGCGGGTATGCCGGATCATCGGCAAAGAGAAGGTGAACATGCTTCTCTTCCAACCTTCGGACGAGGGCATCCAGCTTTTCCTCAGAATGCAGATCCTCCAGCACCTTTTTGGCTTTCGCCGTAAATTTCGGGCATTGATCCGTTGCGAAGGCTTCCCACACGGCATGTGCGCTGCCCAGCTGTGAGACCATCACCGCTACCCGGTTTGCGGGGATCTCGGCAGAGGAAAGCCAAAGCAGAGCCCGCTTCTCGGCAGACAGTACCATAAGCTTTTCCTCTCCCTTCTGCCAAAATACCTCCGATGGGGGCACGAAAGAGCCAAAACGTTGCAAATACAGCGTTTTGACCTTTGCAGAGCAAAATCAACTTCCTTAAGAAAAACAGATTTCAGAAACCATACTTCATTGTAGCACAGAACAGCCTGCTTGACAATGGGAGACCCTTTACTTCCAGTACCTCCCGTCCACGTTGCGGAACTGGATGGCCTTGGCGATATCCTGCACGGTAATCATGTCTCTATCGTTCAAATCGGCAATGGTAAGGGCTACTTTCCGGATACGGCCATATGCGCGCATGCTGATGTCGAAACGCTCCACCGCCTGCATGAGCAGTTGCTTTGCGGCGGGCTCCATAATGCACCATTTTTCCAGCCCCTGCTGATCCAGCTGGGCATTGCAATAGATGTTGGTGCCCTGATAGCGTTTCAACTGCCGAAGTCTTGCACGGACGACCCTGCGGCGGATGGTAGCGCTGTCCTCTTGCTTGGCGGAGGTTTCGATCTCTTCTACGCTGACTGCGTCCATTTCCACCTGAATATCCAGACGATCCAGCAGCGGCCCGCTGATACGCCCCAGATAGCGCTTGATCTCGTTGGCAGAGCATGTACAGTTCTTGCGCTTGCTGCCATAATTGCCGCAGGGACACGGATTCATGCCTGCTACCAACATACAGCTGCTGGGGTACCGGTTCTGCCCGTTAACTCGGGTAATGTTCACAAAGCCATCCTCAATGGGTTGGCGGAGCGCTTCCAGCGTAGTGCGCTGAAACTCCGGCAGCTCATCCAGAAACAGAACGCCGTTGTGCGCCAGCGATACCTCGCCGGGCTTGGCTTTAGCACCGCCGCCGATCATGGCAGCCATAGAGATATTGTGGTGCGGCGAGCGGAAGGGGCGCTGCGTCATCAGCGTGCTTTCTGCCTCCAGCTCGCCGGAGGCGGAATGGATGAGGGTAGTCTCCAGTGCTTCCTCGTAGGAAAGCGGCGGCAGGATGCCCGGCAGGCAGCGGGCAAGCATGGTTTTGCCGCTGCCCGGAACACCCACCATCAGCAGATTATGCCCACCTGCAGCGGCTACCTCCAGCGCAGCCCTTGCCAGCGCCTGTCCCTTCACCTCACGCATATCATGCCGGATAGGCCGGGAGGTCTGCAAGGTCTCAAATGCAACAGATGGCTGCACGCACAGCGACTCCTCGCCCGTCAGGTGTCTGCACACCTGACGCAGGCTTTCGGCAGGGTAGACCTCGATCCCATCGATACAGGATACCTCATTGGCGTTTTCTCTGGGCAGGATCAGCTTTTTGATGCCAGCCTCCGCCGCAGTAATGGCCATGCCCAGCGCACCACGGATAGGCAGCAGTTTGCCCTCCAGTGATAATTCGCCAAGCAGCACCGTATCACGGAGATGCAAAAAGGGCTTGGCAGACTTGACTGAGACCAGCGCTGCAGCCACTGCCAGCTCGTAGCTGGTGCCCTCTTTGCGCACATCTGCCGGGGCAAGATTCACCGTTACTCTGCCGAATGGGAACTCGTAGCCGCTGTTGAGCATGGCCGCACGCACACGGTCTCTGCTCTCCTTTACGGCGGCGCTGGGCAGTCCGACGATCTCAAAGCCTACCATCCCGCCTGAGACATAGGCTTCCACCTCTACCAGATAACCGTGTACACCGTCCAGACCGCAGGTAATGCTTTTGGCAAGCATTGCTTGACACCTCGCTTTAGTAATACAGGTGGCCGAAGCTCCACGGGCTGTAATTGCCGAACAGCTCACCGATCCACGTAAAGCCCCTGCTGGGGAACCACTTCATGGCATCCAGCCAGGCAGTGGGAGTAAGCATGCCGGATGCATAGGGATAGAACATGATGAAGAAGGCAAGGGCAATGATCAGATAGACGGCGATCAGTACCAGCGTACGCTTCCTGCCCTCCTTGCCGATGCAGCCGATCACCCATGCGGTGGCAAGAATGATAAAGGGTACACTGGCAAAGTAGTGATAGATGTACATACTGCGGGGCACCAGCACCCACGGCATATACTGGGAAAGGAAGGCGATCACCAGTACATAAAGGGTCAGATCGCCGTTGCCGGGCAGCCTGACAAGCCTGCCGCCGCGCAGGCGCAGATACTTGAGCACCAAAGCCACCATGACCGCAACCATAGCGAATGCACCCACATAGAACACCCACGGATTGCCCATGCACATGATGGTGGAAGCATAGCCCGCAGGCTCAAAGGTATCCTGCGAGAACCACATGGGTTTAAGGATGAAGGGCCACTGCCACCAAGGCGACTGGAAGGGATGATCCATGCCCAGCCCCGGCGTACTGTGATAGCTGAGCATGCCGATCTGCGCATCGATGACCCTTTGCAGCGTGACCCTGCCGGAGGGAGCCAGATACGGGATATAGCTCAGGTAGTATACGATGCAGGGAATCAGAATAAAGAACAGCACGCAGAACCCGCAGGTAACAAAGATGCGGTTCAGACCATGCTCCTGAGCGCCTTTGATGCGTTTGCGCTGTGCTTCCGGCAGTTCCTTTGCACTGCCGTCCATATAGCAGAAGGCCACATTGCCTGCACGATACTGGCGGTACACAGCCGTAAAGAACAGTACTGCAAGACCGACCGCAGAGTAGATGCCGATCCACTTGCTGGCAATGGAGAGACCCATCATCAGGCCGGAAAGCGCCAGCGGGATCAGGCTCTTCCAGAAGGCACGGGTCAGAAGCACCGGCTGCTCATCCTCGGCTACAGCAAACACATCGGTCTGCATATAGCGCAGCATGAACCAGTAGCTGAGCAGGATGAAAAGCACCGGGAAGGAGTCAATGGTCGCAATGCGGGTCTGGGTAAAGTGCATCAGATCCAACGCAAAAGCACCCATGCTGAGGGTCGCCAGATCACGCCGTTTGAAGATCTGACGGGCCAGCAGATACAGGGCAGGCAGCATCAGAACACCCACAAGGGCACCGGCAAAGCGCCAGCCGAAGGGGGTCATGCCAAAGATGGCAATGCCTGCTGCCATCAGCAGTTTGCCCAGCGGCGGGTGCGTGGTTTCGTAGGGACGCTGTCCGTGCAGATGCTCATAGGCCGTGCGGGCATGGTAGATCTCATCAAAATATGTGCCGGTGTACCAGCCGGGCTCCCCTATGCAGGTATCCTGCTCGTCCAGCAGGTATTCGGGGCTGGTTTCCGTCTCAAGGATCGCAGCATTGCCACCTTGATGATCCACCACCGTCATCGCCAGATTCTGACCGTTCCTGTCTCTGGTAACGATCTCAAAAAGATTCAGGCCGCTGCGCTCTGCATTCAGGCGCAGGTATTGGCCCTCCAGCCACAGTACACCGGCAGGCTGATTACCTGCATAATTCACTGCGCCATCCTCACCCACATTGGATTTGACGGCATAGTTCCAACGGTAGCACAGGCCTTCCCGCATCTGGCAGGGATAGCTCTCCGACCAGTTGATGCCGTCATCGCTGACGGAGATGGAGAAGTCGTAATTGCTGACACCGGCATAGTACAGCGTGCTGAACTCAGTCTTTTCCGCAAGGCGGAAGGTGACGGTCTCCTCTCCGGAGGAGGAAATAAAACCATGCTGAGGCGCAACCGTGCTGCCAAGGTTGGTAAAGCTGAGAACAGCATATGCAACCGTAACAACACCCATGATGAGCCAATCCTTCCATGTAAGGTGAAGGGCGGGGCTCCGGGGCTCGAGAAGCAGGCTGCGGTATGCTTCGGGTGCACGCTCAACAGCGGACAGCAGCTTCTGCTGTGCTGCTGCTTCTTTTTCTTCAGGGGCTCGACGGGGCGTTTCCCGAAGGCCGGTATAGGCCATCAGGCAGCCAAAGGCGAACATGCCCATGTTCAGGAGCGCAAGCAGCACGTTGAGAAGCAAAGTATCATCGTTCAGATGACCGGCGCTGGAGCCGAACAGGAGCGCATTATCCAGAATGATGGCAGTATTGACGAATGCAACCGCAGAGGCGGCAGCCATCAGCCAGATCAGACGGTTATCCCGCTTCCGCAGGTATGCCAGCAGCAGCATGGCAAGCGCAGGGAACAGATACCGTTCATGGATCTTGACCCCCAGCACATACACGCCCAGCAGTGCCAAGGCAAGATAAAAGGGCAGATCCTCTCTGTCGTGCAGCATCAGAAGAATGGCGGCTGCAAAAACGAAGATCATCATCGTGTAGCCGTAGATGCCGTAGTTTACCTTTCCTGCGAAGGGATCCTGCACGGCAGCCAGCAGCGCAAAAACAGCAAATACCGCCGCAAACGTGAACAGCAGCAGCGAGAGCCGGCCGTTGCGGCTGCTCAGCAAAGAGCCTCCCTGCCGGCGCTGGCGGAGGAACACCCAAACCCCAAGCCCTGCAAGAATCAGCGCTGTTGCCAGCGGCAGAAGCGGGGCTACCAGTGTGGAGATGCTTCGCCAATTGGCAGCCAGCAGATAGTACAGGTTTGCAGTGTTGACCGTTGCATAGGCATAGGAAGAAAGGGTCTGGCGATAGAGATCGATCAACCAGCCCAAAGGCTTTGCCTGATATACCGAAAAGGGCAAAACAATTGCCACAGCAGCCAGTATACCGATCCCGAGACCGATCAGCAATTCACGCCAACGGTCACGGTCGTCTTTGCTCTGCGGGCCAAAGAGGCTCATCAGCAGCCAGATACCGGCTACCGGCGCAAACAGCAGCGCCTGCGGCTTGACCAGAATGGATACGATATAGACCGGCAGTGCCACAGACCAGCGGCATTCCAGCGCAAAGACAGCACAAATCACAAGCAGCAGCGATAGCACGCTGTCCACCTGCCCCCATACTGCACTGTTGAGCAGTACCATGGGGTTGAGCGCATACAGCATTGCTACCAGCAGCGCCTGCGTAGGCTTGATATACTTCTTTCCGTACAGATACAGAAGTACTGCGGTGATCAGGTCGCAGAGCATGGGGACAGATTTGAGCACCAGCAGCGCCAGAGGATGATTGCCGGTGGGCAGAACACCCTCCAGCAAAAGCCCCACAGGCCAGAGCAGCAGCATATAGCCCGGAGGATAATCGCAGAAATAGTCCGGGGAATAGAAGTGCAGCGGCGTTTTATCAGCCATACGCAGGCTCCACGCCTGGAAGCAGCCCACATCCACCGGGTAGCCCTCCATGTAGGCACCCAGCAGGACCCTGACCACAAAGGCGATGGCCAGTGCAACAACCGCCAGCAGATCCACGCTGGGCAATTGCAGCAGCCGTCCTTTTTGTACATAGAACCAGCAGGCAGCAATAAATGCCAGTGCAAGCAAAACAAACAGAATCACATGGTCTCTGTGGCTGGTTTGAGTGGGTGTCTGGGCAGCCGGTTTTGCGGGCGTGGCCTTCTGCCAGCTTATGGCCTCCATGCCCTCGGGAAGCTTGGAGACTTTCTCCAGACAAATATCGTCAAAATAAGCCCTGCCGAGGCTCTCTGCACCATAGCCACCTACGCGCACGCCCAGCGTCAATTCTTTCTGGCCGGAACCGGTGCGCCCATACCACTCCACATACTGCCATTGTCCCTGCGTATCGTACAGACATTCCGAAAAGGCATAGATATCTTCTATGGCAAGGTTGGCACCGTTACCGTCCGGATTCATGTAATCTACAAGAACATAGCCGGAAAGTTTATACAGGGAATTTGGCTTCACTTTAACGGTGCAGATAAAGCGGGCATCATTCAGGCTGGCGTTCTCTACCATGGCGCTATACCGCCCGGAATGGGATACCTGATCGGTGATGGTCAAAAGAGAATAGCCAATCTCATCATAATAGGCATTCTGGTACCACCCGGCTGCATCACCGTTCTGATCCACCGTTTCGAAGCCGCCATTGGTGAGCAGATTGCTGTCTGCAAGGGCAGCCTGCGGCACAGCAAAGGGCAGCAGAAGGGCGAGCAGCAAAAGCAGCGCCGTCCAAAGCGAAAGCTTGACCTTTCTCATGCGTTCTCCTCCCCCATCAGCTTGCCGATGAAGCTGCGGCGGTGAAACGGCGTGGGGCCATAAGCGCGCAGCGCTGCGATGTGCTCGGCGGTGCCGTATCCCATATTGCGTTCGAAGCCGTATTCGGGGTGGAGCTTTGCCATCTCTGCCATTTCCCGGTCACGGGTCACTTTGGCAACGATGCTGGCAGCGGCAACATTGTAGCTGGTGCTATCGCCCTTGATGATGGGCGAAGTGGGAAAAGGCAGGTGAAGATCCCGCACCGCATCCACAATACAGAGAGACGCAGGGGCGTTCATGGCTGCCCGCTCCATTGCCAGCTTGGTGGCATTGAGGATGTTCATCCGATCGATCTCCTCGGGCGATGCCTCCCCGATACCGATATAGAGCGCATGTTTAAAAATCTCTTCGTAGACCTCTTCCCTGCGGGCGGCGCTGAGCTTTTTACTGTCGTCGATCCAGGGAAACAGAGGCTCCGCAGGCATAATGACACACGCAGTGACCACATTGCCGCAAAGCGGGCCGCGACCCACCTCGTCCATGCCGGCCAAAGAGGTGCCAAAGCTGCTGTATTGCTTATCATAAGCCACCATTTGCAGGTGGTGCTCAATTCTCTTCTGGGAGGGTTTCGCCATTCTCGCCATCTCCTGCTTTTTCTGTTGTCTCAGGCTTTACCTGCTCGGGAACATCTTCCAGAGTGAGCTTGCCCACCTTGCCTGCACGGAATTCATCCAATACAACGGCACAGCCGCGGTCGGTATCACAGATACCGCCTTTCATCAGGAAGCCTCTGCCGCGGCAGACAGCCTCCAGCAGATCGTAGCCGCGCAGAGAAGCATCCTTGATTTTGAAACGCTCCATGGTCTGCTGGGGGCGGACGATGAGCAGATCCTCCAAAAGGCTGATGCACAGCTCCTCCACGTTGTACACAGCATCCTTGATAGTGCCGATGTAAGCCAGTCTGGTCGCTGCACGCTGATCGTTCAGCTTGGGCCAGAGCATGCCGGGGGTATCCAGGACTTCCAAATAAGGAGACACCTTGACCCATTGATTGCTCTTGGTAACGCCCGGACGATCACCGGTGTGAGCGATCGTGCCACCATACAGACGGTTGATAAAGGTGCTCTTGCCAACATTAGGCACGCCGACCACCATGGCTCGGATGGTCTTGGCAATGCCCCTGCGCTCGCCGCGCTCGATGACGGCACGGGCGGCCTCTTCAATAAACGCCTTGGCTTCCTTGGTTTTTTTGGGTGTAGCATCATAAGCCATGGCAGCAATGCCTTGGTTCTTGAAATACTGCAGCCATTTCTGGGTTTTGCCGTTCTCAGCAAGATCAGCTTTGCACAAAAGCAAAATACGCCGTTTATGCTCCACCATGGCACCCAGTGCAGGGTTGCGGCTGGAGAGCGGCAGTCTGGCATCGCAAAGCTCAATGACCAGATCCACTTTGTTCAGCTGGGCAGCAAGCAGTCTTTTGGCTTTCGCCATATGTCCAGGATACCACTGAATATCCAAAAGGCAGACCTCCTAAAGGGCAGATTCATTCAGTATTATTAAAACACCGTTTTGGAAAAAGCGCAAGCCTTTCCGGAAGCCCTTCTGCAAACATGTGTTCATAGCAGGCAAAAAAAGACAGCGGCAGGTTTTTGCTCTGCCGCTGCAGCAATTATGCTTTTCGACCTATGTACATGGCGTGTCCGCAGGTTTCGATAATCTCCTTTTGGGCAGCGGTTTCCATGGCCCAATGAAGAATTTCTTCCTGCATGGCAGCATCCTCAAGGCTGTAAAAGCGGTCTTCCTTTTCATAGAGGAAGCCCCGGATGGATGAAAGATGAACTCTGGCGAAGCCTGCTTCTTCAAACAGCTTCAGCATTTCATCGGAGGTGGGATAGTACCCTTCCTGAAAGCCATGGGAGGCGTTGTTGGTAAAGCGGCCGGAGGAAAAAACCTCCCGCAGGTTCCCCTGCCCCACCTGATCCGGAGCAAAGAAATAGCGATCTACAATAGCGATGCTGCCGGAGAGATACGGAATAAAACTGGCAAACACCAAGCCATTGGGCCGGAGCACACGCTGCACCTCACGCACGCAGGCCTGCCGTTCCCCCTCGCCCAGCAAATGATACAGGGGCCCGAACAGCAGAACAGCGTCAAAGCTGCCGCTTGGGTACTGAGAAAGATCCACTGCATTGGCTACGCTGCAGGAGGCCAGCTTGCCGGAAATCCGGCTTTCACTCTTTTCCCTTGCCAAATTGACCAGCCTCTCTGATAAATCTGCCAGATGAACCCGATAACCCCTGTCCGCCAACGGAAAGGCATAAATACCTGTAGCGCCACCAAGATCAAGAATGTCACCCGTGGGCGGAAGGAACTGATGCAGCTTTCGCATGGTCATTTCGTATTCCAGCTTGCCGCTGCTGTCGCGAAGCAGGCGTTCGTCCTCGTTAAAGTATTGATAGTAGCCCTTTACACGTTCAAAATCTGTCAATGATGGCACCTCCTTGTGCGTGATTCATTTTATTAAAACACACTTTCATGCCATCGGCAAGCTTTTGCATACGAAAAGGCGGCGGGATCGCTCCCGCCGCCCCAGGGACTATGAAATTAGTCGATGTAGAGATCGCGCTTCTCGTAGGAGGTGTGGAGCAGCTCGTGGCTCTTGTGGCCGTTGGGCTTGCCCAGATACTCTTCGTAGATGGCCTTGATCTCGGGGTTCTCGTGGCTCTTGCGCAGGGTCTTGGCAGCATCCTCATCGTAGAGAGCCTTGGCGCGGGCAACACGGATGTCGGTCCAGTTGCGCACGGTGGAGGACACGATGGGCTGGCCGCCGCCATTGACGCAGCCGCCGGGGCAACCCATGACCTCGATGAAGGTGTAGTTCTTCTCGCCGGCCTTGATGGCATCGAGAAGCTCAGCAGCCTTACCGGTGGAGGAGCAAACAGCAACGTTCACATCCAGATCGCCGACCTTAACGGTGGCTTCCTTGATGCCTTCCATGCCACGCACGTCATGCAGGTCGATGTTGGCCAGCTCGGTGCCGGTGATCAGCTCGTAAGCGGTACGCAGAGCAGCTTCCATAACACCGCCGGTAGCGCCGAAGATAACGGCAGCGCCGGTGGACTCGCCCATCAGCTTGTCGAAGTCCTCGTCGGGCAGGTTGACGAAGTCAATGCCGGCAGCCTTGATCATCTTGGCAAGCTCACGGGTGGTGATGACGTGATCCACGTCCATCAGGCCGTTGTTGCTCATTTCGGGGCGCTTGGCCTCGAACTTCTTGGCGGTGCAGGGCATGACGGAAACGGTAACGATATCCTTGGGATCGATACCGGCCTTCTCGGCGTAGTAGGACTTGATCAGAGCGCCGGTCATCTGGTGGGGAGACTTGCAGGTGCTCAGATTCGGGATGAACTCGGGATAGTAGTGCTCGCAGAACTTGATCCAGCCGGGGGAGCAGCTGGTGATCATGGGCAGAGCGCCACCGTTCTGGATGCGGTCGATCAGCTCGGTGCCTTCTTCCATGATGGTCAGATCGGCGCCGAAGTCGGTGTCGAACACCTTGTCGAAGCCCAGACGACGGAGGGCAGCAGCCATCTTGCCGGTAACACCGGTGCCAATGGGCATGCCGAATTCCTCGCCCAGAGCGGCGCGGACAGCGGGAGCGGGCTGCACGACAACATGCTTGGTGCTGTCGGCCAGAGCGTCCCAAACGGGCTTGGTCTCGTCACGCTCGGTGAGAGCGCCGACGGGGCAGGCGGTGATGCACTGACCGCAGTTGATGCAGGCCATCTCGCCCAGACCCTTGTCCCAGGGGCTCTCGATGGAGGTACGGAAACCGCGCTTCACAGCGCCGATAACGCCGATCTTCTGCACCTTGGCGCAGGCACCCACGCAACGACGGCACACGATGCACTTGTCGTTATCGCGGATGATGGAGGGAGAGCTCAGGTCGATGGTGTGAGGAGTCTTGGCACCGTCGAAACGCTCGCCGCTCTCAACGCCCATATCCAGGCACAGCTTCTGCAGTTCGCAGTTCTGGCTGCGGGCACAGGTGAGGCACTTGCGGTCGTGATTGCTCAGGATCAGCTCAAGGTTGGTCTTACGGGCTTCACGAACAGCGGGGGTGTTGGTCTTTACCACCATGTTGGGGGCAACAGGCAGCACGCAGGCAGCCTGCAGGGTGCGGCCACCGCAGTCAACAACGCACAGACGGCAGTTGGCAGTCTCGTTGATGTCCTTCAGGTAGCACAGGGTGGGGATATTCACATTGGCCTTGCGGGCCGCTTCAAGAACCGTCGAACCGGCAGGAACCTCTACCTGCACGCCGTCGATGGTCACATTGATCATCTGTTCCATTATTTCCACTCCTTTATGCAGATATTAGTTCTTGACGATGGCGCCGAAGCGGCACTTCTCCATGCAAGAACCGCACTTGATGCACTTGGTGGTGTCGATCACGTGCATTTCCTTCACGTTGCCGCTGATGGCGTTGACGGGGCAGACACGGGCGCAAGCGGTGCAGCCGCGGCACTTGTCAGTGATCTCGTAGTTGAGCAGCTTCTGGCAGTGGTGGGCGGGGCAGCGCTTTTCCTTGATGTGAGCCTCGTACTCGCTGCGGAAATACTTCAGCGTGGAGAGCACGGGGTTGGGAGCGGTCTGGCCAAGGCCGCACAGAGCGGTGGACTTGATGTTGGTAGCCAGAGCTTCCAGCTTCTCGATGTCGCCTTCTTCGCCCTTGCCCTCAGTGATGCGCTCGAGGATCTCCAGCATGCGCTTGGTACCGATACGGCAGGGAGTGCACTTACCGCAGCTCTCGTCCACAGTGAAGTCCAGGAAGAAGCGGGCGATGTCAACCATGCAGTTGTCTTCGTCCATAACGATCATACCGCCGGAACCCATCATGGAACCGATGGCAGTGAGGGTATCATACTCGATGGGGGTATCCAGCAGATCTGCGGGGATGCACCCGCCGGAGGGGCCGCCGGTCTGCACAGCCTTGAAAGCCTTGCCGCCGGGGATGCCGCCGCCGATCTTGTAGATGATGTCGCGCAGGGGGGTGCCCATGGGAACCTCTACCAGACCGGTGTTGTTGATCTTGCCGCCCAGAGCGAATACCTTGGTGCCGGGGCTCTTCTCGGTGCCAATGGAGGTGAACCAGTCGGCGCCGTTGAGAATGATCTGGGGAATGTTGGCATAGGTCTCAACGTTGTTGATGTTGCTGGGCTTGTCGAACAGACCGCGCACAGCGGGGAACGGGGGCT
>JAZQHO010000202.1:0-12621 GCA_045540635.1 Candidatus Limiplasma sp. | reverse complement strand
ATGGCTACGATCCGACTTCCCCATCAGGAGGCACCCGCCATGAAAAAACGCTTTCTCCCCCTGCTCCTTTTGCTGCTCCTCGTCACCCTGCTGCCGGTCTGCGGCGCACAGGCCGGGGAGCTGCACACCTCCCACGGCAGCCTGTACTGGCACGGCGGCATCCCCGAGGGGATGGATCTGACCGCCATCCCCAAAAGCGTGGATGCGCTGGAGGATTATCTGGTGGAGCAGATCCTGCTCTTTGAGCCGGAGATCTCCGTAGAGCACTTCGGGCTGGATCCGGATACCTTCTGCTCCCTGTTCTGGCTGATCCTCAACGATCACCCGGAGCTGTTCTTCCTGCACGACTCCTTCAGCTACTACACATCGGATAACGGCGATGTATCCCTCATCATGCCCGAGTACAGCTCCGACGGCAGCGATCTGCGGGAGCGGGTGCGGGTCTTTAACGCCGAGGTGGACAAGGTGGCCGCCTACGCCGATGCCAGCACCACCCAGCTGGGCCAGCTGATGCTGGCAAACGACTACCTCTGCGCCAACTATACCTACGACTATACCTACACCATCAGCGACCCGGAGCGGTTCTTTCTGGAAAAGACCGGCGTGTGTCAGGCGTATACCATGGCCTTCAAGGCCGTGCTGGACAGGCTGGGCATCACCTCCACCAGCGTTTACAGCCGGGATATGAACCATGTGTGGAATCTGGTGCGGCTGGACGGCAGCTGGTACCACCTGGATGTTACGTGGAACGATGAGGACAATCAGGGCAACCGCCCCCATTCCGCCAAGCATAACAACTTCCTGCTCAGCGACAGCGCATGGGCGAATACCGGCCACTCCGGCTGGCAGACCCTGCGGGGACAGACCGCATCCAACACCCGGTACGATGACTTCTTCTGGCAGGAGATCCACGTGCCCATCCCTGTGAACGGCGATACCCTGTACTATGTGGATCAGGACTATACCGGCACCGACCGCACCATTCTGGCATGGCGGGTGGGCGCGGCCTACCCCTATGAGGTGCATACCTACAGCATCCGCTCGGATGAGCGCACCGATTGCTACAGCGCCGGCGGCTACTACCCGCTCTGCGTGCAGGATTCCCGGCTGTACTATGTGGTGCAGCACCAGATCTTCTCCACCGGTCTCAACGGCGGCGGCGCACCCACCCTGTGCTACACGCTGGATATTGACGGCTACAACATCTACAGCATGTTTCTGGACGGCAACCGGCTCAACATGTGGGTAACGCCCGCCCACAGCTTCTCGCCGTGGCAGAGCGCCTCCACCCTTCTGACTGCGCCCACCGCCATCCATCTGCCCAAGGGGAATGTGGAGCTTACCGCAGGGCAGACCGTCCGGCTCACCACCGCCTTTACCCCCGCCTCGGCGCAGGTGCCCGTCACATGGCGATCGCTGGATCCTTCCGTAGCCACCATTGCTGCCGATGGCACCGTTACCGGCATCAGCACCGGCTATGCCTACATCACCGCCTCCTACGGCGAGGTGAGCAACACCTGCTGCGTGGCTGTGCACAGCAAAACGCCCCTGCGCCTGCCTGCGGGCATCGGCACGGTAAGCAGCGAGGCCTTCCGCGCCACCAACGCAGTGGATGTGATCATCCCTGACGGCGTTACCGCCATCGGCCCCTATGCCTTCGCCGACTGCCCGGGCCTGCTGATGGTGCGCATTCCCGCAAGCGTTACCAGCATCGACCCCACCGCCTTCAGCGGCTGGCAGGGCGGCATCATCCTGTGCGAAACGGGCAGCACAGCCTGCAACTTCGGCTGGGATCACGGCCTGCCGGTGATCACTGTGGATTGATCCGTACATTTCAACAATCTGAAACGGGAGGGAGCTGCCGCTCCCTCCCGTCAGACTGTCGAAAAGCCCAGAGGTATCGGAGGGCCGCAGCCCTCTGATTGCCAATCCGAAACCAGCGGCGTGTACGGTGGTTTCGGAACCCTTGCGCAGCAAGGGGTTCCTATCGCCGTTTGCCGCCCGGGGAGCCGTAGGCTCCTAGGCAAACGGTGCAAAAGTCGTCAAAAAAGTCGCCGCAGGCGAGTTTTTTGACGAGCTGGAAACCCCACCGGTTCGCCGGTGGGGTTTTGCGTTCTCCGGAAAACGGGAGGCAGAAGGTAACAGAAACTCCTTTTCCGAAACCGTCCATATCATTGCGGAAGGCCTGTACAGCAAAAGAAACCGCCCGCCGGTCTGCCGGAGGGCGGTTTTCTGTACCGAAACGTTTATTTGTCTGCGCCGGCCAGATACTTTTCTACCGCTTCGTTGCTGTCTGCAAAGGTCGACTCTTTACCGTACTTCTCCACCAGCCCCACATCCTTTTCGCCGTGGGTCAGGCATCCGGCTCCGCTGATGCAGCCGCCGACACAGGCCATGCCTTCGATAAAGTTCTCCTTCAGCACATTCTTGTTCTTCTTCAGAAGGGCGATGCGACAGGCCTCGATGCCGTCGCATACCACTGGGTTCAGGATAAAGTCCTTTTCACCCTTCCGTTCCAGCACATTCGCAACAGCCTGCGCCAGACCTCCGCTGCGGGCAAAGATGCGTCCGTAGAAGCTGGCATCGTCCAAAGGCTCTTCGGGCAGTGCTGTCAGAACGATGCCACGGCTGTCCAGCCATGCCTGCAACTCTTCGAAGGTGAGCACACAATCCACGTAGGGCTTCACTTCCTCACGCTGTGCTTCCTGCTTTTTGGCAGTGCATGGGCCAATAAAGATCACCTTGGCATCGGGTTCCCTCTCCTTGATAGCCTTGCCCAGCGCCGCCATGGGGGACGGGTTGTGGCTGATGTGCTCCACCATCTGGGGGAAGCTCTTTTCAATATAATTGACAAAAGCAGGGCAGCAGGAGGAGGTGAGGAACCCCTTCTCTACCAGCTCTTCAGCTTCGGAGCAGGCCACCATATCTGCGCCCAGTGCCGCTTCGATCACCTTGGTAAAGCCCATACGCTTCAGTGCCGTAACCACCTGCCCGAGCTTGGCATGGGTGAACTGGGCAGAGATCGCCGGAGCCACCACGGCATATACATTGCTGATGCGGTTGCGCAAGAGGCGAATGGCATCCAGCAGATAGCTCTTATCCTGAATGGCACCGAAGGGGCAGTGGTACATGCAGGCGCCGCACTGGATGCATTTGCTGTCATCGATGGCTGCCACATGGTTTTCGCCCTGTGTAATGGCTTTTACCTTACATGCGCGCTCGCAGGGTCGCGTGTGGTTCTGAATGGCGCTGTAGGGACATACTGTAGCGCACTTGCCGCAATTGGCGCATTTGTCAGGGTCGATGTTCGCCCTGTGCCGTTCGTCAAAAGTGATGGCGTTTGTTTTGCAAACAGTGGAGCAGCGATGGGCAAGGCAGCCGCGGCAGTCAGGGCCTACCGTGTAGCCGCTGATGGGACATTCGTCACAGGCGATGCCGATCACTTCCACCACGTTGGGGTTCGTCTTGTCGCCGCCCATGGCAATTTTGACACGCTCGGCAACGATGGCGCGCTCCTTGTAAATACAGCAGCGCAGCTCGCTGCGGGGGCCAGGGGAGATGATCTTGGGAATATCCAGATAACAATCCTGCAGATTGTCCGCATAGGCATGGGAAGCCACTTCCTTGAGCACCCTGTACTTAAGCTTCTGCACAAAAGTATCGAAAAGCTGCATGGTGTTTCCTCCTGTTTGACTTTGAACCGGTAAAGATTGTGAAAAATCGGTCACTATCGCTACCGCTCCATGCATCCATCGTAACGGAAGAAATGCGTTCTGTCTATGGATGAAGTAAACATTTACATGGAAAGAAACGTTATTTATAGGTATATAAAGAAGCCCTTACGAAGTTCTGAATAGCAGAAAAAACGTAAGGGCTTTCGCAGGCCATGCCTGTGCGGGGTTCTGTCCGTAAGACGAAACGCTTATTCGTAGTCTACCACATTGGTCCAGTGCAGCAGGAACTCCCGCTCCTCAGGCTTGCCTTTTACGCTCTGGCTGGCTGCCACGATGGGGATCCATTTCTGCACGTACTGCTTTGCGGTATCGCTCTTCTGGCAGAACAGCTTCATGTACTTTTCAGCGCCGGTGATGTCGCCGCTGAGCCAGAACAGCAGGTAGGTGCGTGCGGCATCGGCAGAGGCGTTGCCCTGCGTGGCGTGCGCCCAGTCGATGATATAGGGGGTACCGTCTTCGCTGATGACCACGTTGCGGGGTTCAAAATCTCCATGGCACAGCTTGTTATGCTTGGGCATGCCCTCCAGACGGGTGTGCAGCTCGTAGCGGGTGGTGGCATCCAGCGAGCTGGCACTGATCTTGCGGTTCATCTTATCCTTCAGCTTGCCCAGCGTGGGGCAGGTGTGCTTATGGATATCCAGCTGCAGTTCCACGAACATTTCCATGTACTCATCGTACTTGTCCGGGTTTTCTTCCATCAGCTCTGCCAGCGTCTTGCCCTGAATGTAGTCGATCACGATCGCCCACTGGCCATCCACCTTGGTCACTTCGTGCAGGCGGGGCACATTGAGACCGGTCTCCTCTACGCGGGCTTGATTGAGCGCTTCATTGAGAACGTCGGCCTTGCTGTAGTCGTTGTTGAACACCTTGATCGCCAGATCTCCATCCAAATAGACCGTCTTGTTGGGACGAACTGCGATCACCTTGTCCAGCTTCATGGGGTCGCCTCCTTACTTGTTATCGCCGTAGTAGGCGTTCAGATACATCTGCTTGATCTCCTTCATCAGGGGATAGCGGGGGTTGGCACCGGTGCACTGGTCGTCAAAGGCCTGCTCCACCATGTCGTCCAGCCGGTCGAGGAAATCCTTCTCGTCGATGCCGTACTCTCTGATGGTGGACTTGATGCCGATCTTAGCCTTCAACTCATCAATGGCGGCGGTCAGCTTCTCCAGCTTATCTTCGTCGTTGGCACCGCCAAGACCCAGATAATCAGCAACCTGTGCATAGCGCGCCAGTGTGTGGGGATGGTCATACTGGGGGAAGGTACCCATCTTGGTGGGCACTTCGGCGGCGTTGAAGCGCAGCACTTCGTTGATCATCAGAGCATTGGCAACACCGTGGGGCAGGTGATGGAAAGCACCCAGCTTGTGGGCCATGGAGTGGCACACACCCAAGAAAGCATTGGCAAAGGCCATGCCAGCCATAGTGGCTGCGTTGGCCATCTTTTCGCGGGCCAGTGCATCGTTGGGGCCGTTGTCGTAGGCACGGGGCAGGTACTCAAAGATCATCTTAAGGCTCTGCAAGGCCAGACCGTCGGTATAGTCGGTGGCCATCATGCTGGCGATGGCTTCCAGCGCATGGGTCACAGCGTCGATGCCGGAGGCGGCGGTGAGGCCCTTGGGAGCGTTCATCATCAGGTCGGCATCCACGATGGCCATATCGGGCAGCAGCTCGTAGTCGGCCAGCGGGTACTTGACGCCGGTCTGCTCATCGGTAATAACGGCAAAGGGCGTTACCTCGCTGCCGGTACCGGCGGTGGTGGGCACGGCGATGAAGTATGCCTTCTCGCCCATCTTGGGGAAGGTGTAGATGCGCTTGCGGATGTCGCAGAAGCGCATGGCCATATCCATAAAGTCAACTTCGGGATGCTCGTAAAGCACCCACATGATCTTGGCGGCATCCATGGGGCTGCCGCCGCCGATGGCAAGAATGCAGTCGGGCTGGAAGGCATTGATCATCTTTACGCCTTCGCGGGCAGAGGCCAGAGTGGGGTCGGGCTCCACGTTGGAGAAGGTGGCATGCATGATGCCCATCTCGTCCAGCACATCGGTCACAGGCTTGGTGTAGCCGTTCTGGTAGAGGAAGTTGTCGGTTACGATGAACACCTTCTTCTTGTTCATCACATCCTTCAGCTCCCGAAGAGCCACGGGCAGACAGCCCTTCTTGATGTATACCTTTTCAGGCGCACGGAACCACAGCATATTCTCTCTCCTCTCCGCAACGGTCTTGATGTTCAGCAGATGCTTCACGCCTACGTTCTCACTGACGGAGTTGCCGCCCCAGGAGCCGCAGCCCAGCGTGAGGGAGGGAGCCAGCTTGAAGTTGTACAGATCGCCGATGCCGCCCTGAGAGGAGGGGGTGTTGACCACGATGCGGCAGGTCTCCACCTTGTCGGCGAAGGCCAGCAGCTTTTCGCGCTGAGTATTGGGGTTCAGATAGATGCTGGCGGTATGGCCGTGGCCGCCGTCCTCGATGAGGCGCTCGGCCTTTGCTACGGCATCATCAAAGCCGGTGGCTTTGTACATGGCCAGCACGGGGGAGAGCTTTTCGTGGGCAAATTCTTCGCTGATATCCACGCTTTCCACTTCGCCGATGAGCACCTTGGTGCTTTCGGGCACGGTAACGCCTGCCAGTGCGGCGATCTTGGCTGCGGGCTGACCAACGATGCGGGCATTGAGCGCGCCATTGATGATAATGGTCTTGCGCACCTTGTTCAGCTCTTCGCCCTCAAGGAAATAGCAGCCGCGGCGGGCAAACTCGGCGCGTACCGCTTCATAAATGCCCTCCGGCACGATAACGCTCTGTTCAGAGGCACAGATCATGCCGTTGTCGAAGGTTTTGGAGTGGATGATGGAGTTGACTGCCAGCAGGATATCCGCGCTTTCGTCGATGATGGCGGGTACGTTGCCGGCACCAACGCCCAGAGCGGGCTTGCCGCTGGAGTAAGCGGCAGTCACCATGCCGGGGCCACCGGTGGCGAGGGTGCAGTCGCACTCCTTCATGACCATGTTGGTCATATCAAGGCTGGGCACATCGATCCAACTGATGATGCCTTCAGGTGCGCCGGCAGCCACAGCGGCTTCCAGCACGATGCGGGCAGCCTCCACTGTGCTCTTCTTGGCACGGGGATGGGGAGAAATAATAATGCCGTTGCGGGTCTTGAGGCAGGCAAGGCACTTGAAAATGGCGGTGGAGGTGGGGTTGGTGGTGGGAATGACCGCCGCCACCACACCGATGGGCTCGGCAAAGCGGGTGATGCCGGCAGTCTTGTCTTCTTCGATAATACCACAGGTCTTGGTATCGCGGTAGGCGTTATAGATATATTCGGAGGCAAAGTGGTTCTTGATCACCTTATCCTCCACAACACCCATGCCGGTCTCTTCCACGGCCATCTTGGCAAGGGGAAGACGCATTTTGTTGGCGGCCATGGCTGCTGCAAAAAAGATCTTGTCTACCTGCTCCTGGGTAAAGGTGGAGAATTCCTTCTGAGCCTTCCGCACGGCGGCGATCTCGGCTGCAAGGCGTTCTACGCTGTCTACGGGGGTTCTGTTCATGGTGATACCCTCCCTGAATCTTTGTTCGTTAAAACCTTAACATTGCTGAGAGGGTTTGTAAATGACGGGTTTTGGATACGCCCATATCATGTAAGATATGGGCGTAAACATTTACATAACACCGGAAACTGATCAGCTTTCCAGCGTGGAACGTACCTTTTCCAACTCGTCCAAAAACAGTTCGCTGGTAGGGGAAAGCCCGTGGGCTTTGCGGAAGATGAGCACGTCCTTCTGCAGCTGGCTGTTGCCCGCGCCGGGCACCTGAGCAAGACCGTAGCGTTTCAGCATTTCCTTGGGCATGGGAGCCTCCCACATATAGGCTCTGGGCAGTGTGGAGAGCAGCTCCAGTGCGCTGGCACGGTCGTAGATATGGATGCGGTTGGGCTCGGCGTGCACAAGCTTGCGGCGGGGCAGGGAGGGCACATAGGTATCTCCCTGCAGGATCTTCATCCAGCCGTGTATATCCTCCTCGCAGAGCATGGGCATACCGGCCTCCGGCAGATCGGCACGGATGGTGAGCAGATACCGGAAGCTCCATACCTCCCGGTGCGCCAATCCCTTCTCTTGGAAGGTATCCAGAAAATGTCCCTCATAATCGGCCTGATAGCGTACGATGCCCAACTCGTACCCATCCTCCGTTACGTTGCGGATGGCACGCAGGGCATTGGTCTCCTTATAATCCAGCACGGTCTGGTGGCTCACCTTCTGTGCAAATGCCTGAAACGCCTTGGCAATGTATGCCGAACGGGGTGCCGAGAGCCGGAAGGTTTTTTCGCTCTGCTTGCGCACGGCATAGCGCTCAGCCATCTCGTCGAAGCGCTTGAGGATGCTTACCGCATAGTGCAGAAACTCCTCGCCCTTGGCAGTGGGCACGATGCCCCTCGGCGTGCGGTTGAAAATGGGAAAGCCCAGCGCATCCTCCAGCTCTCTGAGTGCACGGCTCAGGTTGGGCTGGCTCATATGCAGGTTTTCGGCGGCTTCGGTAATGGAACGGCTTCTTTCCACCTCCACGGCATAGCGGAGTTGTTGGATTGTCATCGCTTATTCTCCTTACAGCTTGGCAAGCTCTTGGTTGAGGGCGCGCAGCTTCTCCCGGGGCAGCTTGAGCACGGCACGGTCATAGGTGAAGAGGCCGTTCAGCTCGTCCTCCACATCGCTTACCTGCGTGTATACGGTGGCTGCCAGCCCCTTGGGCACTGCAGGAAGGATCTGCTCCCGGTACAGCTTTTCGTATGCCGCCCAAAGCTCGTTTTCGTCCTTCAGCTTTTTGTAGCCAAAGTCGATCTGGTTGAAGCAATGCCCGTCCACACGCAGATTGTAGCCGCCGAACTCGCTCAGCACGACTGCGCGGCCTTTCCTGTCCGGCTTGAAGCGATAGGGGCGGAAGTACACATGCAGGCTCTGCAGCTCTCCGATGCCCTGATCGTGCCAGCCGCTGGCATGGTCGATGGGGCGAGTGGGATCGATCTCCGAGATCAGCTCGCAGGCTTTTGCGGCATCGAACTGCCCCCAGCCTTCGTTAAAGGGTACCCAAAGAGCGATGGAGGGTACGTTGCGCAGCTGCAGGATCATTTCCTCCAGCTCCTCGTAGTAGGCATCACGCTGCACCTCATCCTCCCGGGCGAACCAGCGGTAATGCTTATCCTTCAGGTGGATACCGGTGACCAGCGGCGCAGAGATCACAGGGAATTTGTAGCTGCCGCCGCCGCTTGGCATATCCTGCCACACCAGCATACCCAGACGGTCGCAGTGGTAGTACCAACGCATGGGCTCCACCTTGATGTGCTTGCGCAGCATGTTGAAACCCAGCTCTTTCATCTGGCGGATGTCGAAGATCAACGCTTCGTCGCTGGGGGCGGTATACAGGCCGTCCGGCCAGTACCCCTGATCCAGCAGCCCATTGTGGAAATATGGTTTTCCGTTGAGCAGCAAACGGGGGATACCGTTTTCGTCCCTGCCCACACCAAAGGAGCGCATGGCAAAGTAACTCTCCACCCGATCCTCACCCAGCTGAACAGAGAAATACTCCAGATGCGGGTTTTCCGGCGACCAGAGGGGAATATCCTCCGTGGGCAGACGAGTGGGGGTATTCACCCGCAGGGTATGCGTCCGTCCGCAGAGCTTTACCGTGCACTGGGCAGTAGAGGCAGCGTCGCTTTCCACGGTCAGCTCCAGTTCACCCGTCTCAATATGGGGGAGCATCTGCAGGCCATGGATGTACAGGGCAGGTACCGCCTCCAGCCATACCGTTTGCCAGATGCCGCTCTGGGGCGTATACCAGATGCCGCCCCGCTGCGTTTTTTGCTTGCCCCTGCTGCGGGAGCCTGCATCCGTTTCATCCTTCACCTTGACCAGCAGCAGGTTTTCCCCCTCGGTCAAGGCATCCGTCAGGTCGATGGTAAAGGCATTGTAGCCGCCGATATGGCTGCCCGCTTCAACGCCGTTCAGCAGCACAACGGCCTCCTGATCCACTGCGCCGAAATGGATCAGCAAACGTCCGCCCTCCGGCAAAAAACCATCGGGCAGCGTCAGACGCCTTCGGTACCAGAGGGTCTCGTCTTTTTGCAGGGTGCGCTCCACACCGCTGAGGATGCTCTCGGGCGAAAAGGGGACAAGGATCTCGCCCTGCCACACTTCGGGTTCATCCTCCCCGGCGGTGATGGCGTAATCCCAGTAACCGTTCAGATTCAGGTAGCTCTGCCGCTGCATTTGCGGGCGGGGGTATTCCTGGAGTACTTTTGCGGGATCCAGCTTTGCACCCCATTCGGTCCTCAACATTTGGCTTCCTCCTTACCGGCGTTGTGTTTCTTTTCGGCACGGTGCAGCCCCCAGAGCGGAACCGCTGTCAGCACCAGCACAATGGCAGCCGCAAGGAAGATCCCGGGCGTGGGCACGGTCTTGGTCTGCCCAAGATCCAGATAGGTCTGGGCGTTGCCGCGGATCACCTGCGCACCGATGGCCGGGCCGATCAGCATGGGCAGCATAACCGAAAACACCATGCGCACGCCCTGAAAATGTCCGGCCTTATCGGCGGGGGTCAGATCGCGGATCTGGGCCATCAGGGCGGAGGTGAGCAGCATGTAGCCGCTCATCATCACCATGCCGGCAAGGATCACCGGCAGCATTTCACGCACGAAGAACATGGCGATCAAACCCGCAAACATGATCAGCGCAGCGGGGACGGCAAAGCGCAGCTTGCCCACCCGGTCGATAAACCGGCCGCCCACCACACTGACCAGCGATGCAACGATCAATACTGCTCCCAGCACGATGGCGTAGGCATCCAGCTGCAGGTAGTGCTGCATGTAGATGATCAGGTAGGGGAAGAACACCTGCACGGCGATGGAGAATACGCACATTGCTGCCAGTGAAAGGTACAGCGCCTTGTGCTCCCTGACCACAGCGGGACGGAAACCGTATACCAGCTGGCTGAAAAACGGTTTCCGCTCGGGCTTGATGGGCGCTTCCTCAAGAATAAACAGAGAAAGGATACCGGTCGCGATCACGGCGATGCCGAAGATAAAGAAGAACTTTCTCCATTCCCCGGCCTGCGTCATCCCGTCGAAGAGACCGAAAATGATCAGCATGGAAACAAGGGGAAGGATGCTTAACACGCTTTCTACCTTACCCCGCTGCGCCGTATCCACCACATCGGTCACATAGGCATTGAATGCGGCATCGTTGGCAGTGGAGCCGAAGAAGGTCATTACACAATCCAGACCGATGACCATAAAGGCAGCAACGGCAATAGCGTTGGCGGAGGGGAACAGCACGGATGCGTTTTCCACCGTTACCAGCCCGAAGGCCATGGTGCTCAGACCCCACAGCAGATAACCGCCACAAATGAAGGGCTTACGTTTGCCGGTGCGGTCGCTGACAACGCCCATCAGCAGTGTGGTCAGAGTAGCAACAACAGCGCTGGCAGCCACCATGGCAGCTACATAGCCCGGGTCGCCGGAAATGGTATTGTAGAGGAAAACGTTAAAATACATGTTCTCAATGGTCCATGCAAACTGGCCGCTGAGGCCCAGCAGCACAAGCGCACTCCAAAGGCGCGCACCGATCCCGGTTTTGGTTTTCATCTGATTGTGTTCTCCTTTCGGGGTGCAGCCCGGTTGCATGCACTCTCTTGCATCCTATTATATCAAAACAGAAAAGGCAGGACAAGTGCAAATAAGCCGTTGACGAAAGGACTTCAAGGTTGTAAAATATCTATAGTCGTGTATTACTGTTACCATGGGAGGTTAGATACATGTTCTACGACCAGAAAATATGGGTCGGCACCGATATGGATGGCAATCCTGTCAATCTGCTGCCCCATATGGCCAACCGGCACGGTCTGATCGCAGGTGCCACCGGCACGGGTAAAACCGTCAGCCTCAAGGTGATCGCCGAGGGCTTTTCCGATATGGGCGTGCCTGTATTCCTCAGCGATATCAAGGGCGACCTGAGCGGTATGGTCAAGCTCGGTACCTTCAATGCCAACATCGAAAAGCGCGTTCAGATGTGCGGCATGCCCGGGTTCACCCCCAAGAAGTATCCTGCCTGCTTCTGGGATGTGTACGGCGAACAGGGCATCCCGGTGCGCACCACGGTCATGGAAATGGGCCCCATGCTGCTCAGCCGCATGCTTGGCCTCAACGAGACCCAGTCCGGCGTGCTGAATATCGTTTTCCGCGTTGCCAACGATGGCAAGCTGCCCAAGAAGGTGGATGCCTATGGCCAGATTGTGGATGCTCCGCTGTTGCAGAACATTGCCGATCTGAAGCAGGCCATCGCCTATGTGGGCGCACATGCAGATGAGTATACCGTCGAGTACGGCAATGTGAGCCGTGCCAGCATCGGTGCCATCCAGCGCGCAGTTGCTCTTTTGGAAGATCAGGGCGGCGATAAGTTCTTCGGCACCCCTGCCCTCAACATCGCCGACTGGATCAAGGTAGATGAAGATGGCCGCGGCCTTATCAGCATTCTGGCCTGCGATAAGCTCTTCCTCAACCCGCTCATGTACTCCACCTTCCTTCTCTGGCTACTGACCGAGCTCTATGAGCTACTGCCCGAGCGCGGCGATTGCGATAAGCCGGTCATGGTCTTCTTCTTTGATGAAGCGCACCTGCTCTTTAACGACTGCCCCAAGCAGTTGATGGATAAGATCGAGCAGGTGGTTCGTCTGATCCGCTCCAAGGGTGTGGGTGTCTACTTTATCACACAGAACCCCACCGACGTACCCATGGCGGTGCTGGGCCAGCTGGGTAATCGTGTGCAGCATGCGCTGCGTGCATTTACACCGCTGGATCAGAAGGCGGTCAAGGTCGCTGCGCAAACCTTCCGCACCA
>JAZQHO010000201.1:0-3373 GCA_045540635.1 Candidatus Limiplasma sp. | reverse complement strand
CCGACTTCATCCGCCCACACCCACACCCCCGCACAGGCCGGGGCGCTGGCTGCGGGCGGCACGGCGGTGAATGCCGCCAAACTGGGCGGCAAAGCCCCGCAGCATTACCTGCGCCCCCGCAACCTGCTGGATAACAGCTGGTTCGCAGACCCTGTCAACCAGTTGGAGAAGAACGCCTACACCGGGTCGGGCTACACCATCGACCGCTGGCGGCAGAGCAACGCCTATACCACCATGACCATTGACAGCGGATGCATCCGCTACAGCGCCAGCGGCGGCATCGCCTACCCCAGACAGTATGTGCTCTTTCAGCCCGCAATGTACGGGAAATGGTATACCGCCGCCGTATGCACCACGGACGGCAGGATCGTGACCGCATCGGCGCTGATCGATGCAGCTGCGGTGAGCAACGAAGTGACGCTGGCCACCGGCGTGATCGCAGACGGCGTATCGCTCCGGCTGACCAAATCCTCGGACGACCGCATCTGTGTGCGCATCGACATTCTGGACGGCAAAAGCGCAGCCCTCTGCTGGGCCGCACTCTACGAAGGCAGCTTTACCGCAGATACACTGCCGCCCTTCGTGCCCGAAAAGCCCGCCACCACGCTGGCCGCCTGTCGCATGCACTTCCGCCGTACCAAGGCTGAGAATGGCGGCACCATCGGCACGGGAATGGCCATCTCCGCCACACAGGCATGGATCCTGATCCCCCGCAGCCCCATGCGCATCAGCAAGCCCACGGTAACGACCAGCGGCACGCTGCGCCTGCACAGCGGCAACGCCTCGGCAGCTGCCACCGCCGTTGCGGTGGATAAGATCTCCGGCAACTGCATCCGCCTTCTGGTGACAGCCTCCGGGCTGACCCCCGGCAGCGCAGTGGTGGCCGCCGCCGGGGACAGCGACTTTGTGATCGACGAAAACGCAAATCTGTAAAGGAGGTACCGCATGTACACAGTGTATATCATGCCTGATGCCGATGGGCGCATCCTGGACATCACCAGCGATGCCTTTCTGACCGATCCCACCGGCTGGCGGCCTGTTGCCAGCGGCAGTGGCGACCGCTACCACCATGCACAGGGCAATTTTCTGCCGGAGGATGTGTGCAGGGAGGGCATCTGCTGCTGGATGACCGCCCCTGCCCTCCCGGAGCGGGAAGCCTTGCTGTATTACGAATACGAAGGGGAAACGTGGGGCGTGTACCGGCGCACGCAGGCCGAAACGGATGCTGACCGCACCGAGGCTCAAATGCCTGAGGATCTGGGTGCGCGTGTGACCCGGCTGGAGCAGCAGACCGGCGAAATGGAGCAGGTACTGGATATGCTCCTGACGGGGGTGACAGCCGATGAGTAAATGGAACAAAGTGAGCCCCCGGCGCAAGGAGCAGGTGTTTGCCTTCAACCGCCTGCGTGCCGCCGACAGCGAAGCCGCCCGGGACATGCGCACCATGGCCGCCACTCTGGGCAGCCTGCCCAAGGGTCAGTTGAAAAAACTGCTGACCGATGAGCTGATAACGCTGCTCGGCAAATACGGCGTGGAGGTGTGAGCCCATGACCACACAGGCATTTCTGGCGGCTGTGGCTGCCATTGCAGCCGAAAAGCCCACCTACCGCCTCGGCGGCACCGGCACAGACGGCACCTGCGACTGCATCGGCTTCATCATGGGGGCCATCAACCGGGTGCAGGCTGTCCACTACCCGCTGCACAGCAGCAATTACTTTGCCCGCTGGCAGACGGAGGAACTCCAGCCCCTCTCCGCTGCGGCGCTGATCCCTGGCATGCTGGTCTACAAGGCTCGCCGGGACAACGGCAGTCTGAACCCCCGCTACCGGGATGGCGGCAGCTTTTGCAACGGTGATCCGCTGGACTACTACCACGCCGGAGTCGTAACCCGCACCGGGCCGTTGGAGATCACCCACTGCACCAGCGGCGGAACAAGCGGCATCACCATTGACAGTTCCGCAAAGGGCTGGAGCCACATGGGTCGGCTGACAGACCTGCAGGAGAAGGAGGAGATGAGCATGACCGAACCCACCCTTGCCACCGTGACCACGCAGGACGGCAACCCGCTGAAGCTGCGTCCCGGCCCCAATACGGAGAAGCCACCCATTGCCAAAATGCCCAATGGCAGCACCGTGCAGGTGTACGCCGATGCGGAGGGCTGGGCCAAGGTGGTCTATCAGGGGCAGACCGGCTACTGCATGAGCCGCTTTCTGACCTACCCCTCCGGCAGCACCGCATCCGGCTGGATGCCGCAGCTGCTTTACAGGCTGGACAGGATCATTGCCCTGCTGGGAGGCGATACGGATGGATGATCTGATCATCCGGCTGGCGGCGGTGATCGGTGCACTGGGCACCGTAGCCGCAGCCGCAGCCTCCCTCTACCGCACGCTGCGCCGCATCGAGCGCATCCTCACCGGCGTGAAGAACGACATCGCCGATCTGGAATACGAGCGTTTGGCGCAGGCCTACGACTTCTACACCGACCGGGGCTGGTGCCCTGCCAGCAAAAAGGCGCAGCTGTGCGTGATCCACAAAAGCTACAAGGCAAAAGGGCGCAACCACCTGACCGCCCACTACGAGGAGCACATCCTGTCGCTCCCCGAGACCCCGCCCAACACATGAGGAAAGGAGAGATCCCTATGGATTGGAAGAACCTTCTGGAGCGCGCCGCATGGACCTTTGCGGAAGCCTTTCTGGTGGCGCTGCCCTCCACCGTCACGCTGGAGGTGCCTGCCGCCGGGTGGGTATCCGCTCTGCTGGCAGCCGCCTGCGCCGGGCTTTCGGCGCTGAAAACCCTGCTGGTGGAGGCGGTACAGTTGCGCCTTGCGAAAATGAAGGCGCAGGATGCTGCCGGGATGGATGATCCCCCTGCGGCATAAACAGAAATAAACAGAAAGAGACCCGTCCGGTGTGCCGGACGGGTCTTGTGTATGGGGGCTGCTGCCGGGGGGCGGGTTGCTTGAAACCGTTGCCGCACAGTGTGCTGCTTGGCTCCCGGCGGCACCCTCAGCCCCTGACGGGGCAGCCTGCGGCCCGGTCGTTCAATCTTCGGAAAACAATCCCTCCGTCAGCCCTACGGGCTGCGGCCCGGGTCGTTCAATCGTCGTGCAGGGCACTGCCGTGCCCCGCACTCGTTTCACTCCCCACCTGCGGGTCGCTAACGCCTTCGGCGTTGTGCCCACTGGGCACCCGCTTCCCTCCGGTGCCCTTTACACAAGGGAGGCTATGCCGTGCCCTCTGAAGAAGGTGCCTGCATGGGTGGGCGTTTCCCGGGGACGAGTCTTACCCAAGCGGCAATCTCTCGCCTGCCGATGCTGCCACCCCACCCCCGCCCAGCGGGGCCCGCAACGCAGCAGGGGGACGAACGCTGACC
>JAZQHO010000200.1:0-2547 GCA_045540635.1 Candidatus Limiplasma sp. | reverse complement strand
GGTTACTCTTTTGACGCAAAAGAGTAACCAGAAAACAGCGACACGTTCGCTTTGGTCAAATCCCATGAAAGCCCTTTTTCGTGGCGGCGGTCGCAATCAGCGGTTCATCCGCAGAGGCAGGTCTCACTCCGTGCCTGTCGGTCTCCGCAGTGCTCCCTTCACCCGCCCCGAAAAAGGGCAGGGGATTTGACGTCGCTCTCTACCGTCGCGTGCGGGCCGGCTGTTGGCTGCGGATGCATCTCCTGCCTCCCGAACAGGGTTGCCGGGGGTGGACAGATCACCCCAGCCCCGCAGCCTCCCCTGTGTAAGGGGAGGGGTTGTACGCCCTGCGGAAAGCCGTCCCGGGTAAGACCAGCTTTCCGGGAAATGCCCACCGATGCAGGCTCCCTCTTTGCAGAGGGAGCTGCCCCGAAGGGGCTGAGGGTGCCGCCCAAGTCCGACCCGCACACCACAACCCAACACCTTCCCTCCGCCCCACCATTACAGCCCACCCCCAAAAAACAAGAAGCAGCAAACCGTCCGGCTTGCTGCTTCTTTATATTTCTGCGCCCGCACAGTGGCGCAGATCGCGGGATTCTCAAGGGGCTCAGCCCCTTGAGCGTGGCAGCGCCCCGCTGCCACCTGCGCCCCGCTGCCTCACGCTCAGTTGTCAAACACATTTTCCACCCGGAGCCCTTCGATGTGCTTCACATCATTCACCAGCGCCATGCGCACGGGCACAAGGTCTTCGGCTTTGTCCGGCAGGGTGAGCACCACGATGCCGGTATAATCCGGCCCCATGGCGGAGCAGAAGAAGGGGAAGGGCACATTGAACAGGTGGCTCAGCAGGGCAGCGGTCTCGCCGCCGTGGCCGAAGAGGGCAACGGTATCATATACCGGTTTTTCCACCCGGTAGTACAGCCCCTCCCGGCGGTAGCCGAGGGACAGCAGCCACTCATCTGCGGTGCGGCGCACCCGCTCCACGCTTTCCAGAACACTGTTGCGGTCAAAGGGCGGCTTTTTTGCCCAGTCCGGATCCAGCAGGCTTTCGCCGTTTGCCACCATATGGTCGGCAGTATCCCACGGATGCCCGTTCAGGAGCAGGGGTTCGCCGTCGGCAGAGCCCCAGTTCAGCTCCCGGAAGCCGTCCATGCCGGTAACGGTCAGCCCCAGCAGGTCGGCGGTGTGCTGAGCGGTCTCCATGGCTCGCCCGCAGGTGGAGGAATAGATCTTCTGGATGCCCTCATCCTTCAGGCGCTGTGCAGCAGCAGCCGCGTGCAGCCTGCCCAGCGGGGTGAGGCAATCGTCTTGGTAATTGGGGTGTCCGTGGCGCACAAGGATGATCCGCATGGGTCACAACTCCTTTTGTTTTATTCGCCCAGATGTACGGCTACGGCTTCAAAGGGAGCCTTCAGCTCCACCACCAGCATGCCGTCCTCCAGACGCACCTTGTTTTCCTCGCTGCACATCACCCGCAGGATGCGCTTGCCGTTCGCCGGCAGCCGCACCTCGGTGGGATGCTCGCCGCCGAAGGTGTGGAGCACATGGAGGCTCTCATTGCCAAGGCTGCGGCAGACGGCTTGCCAGCCCTCCGGCTTGCGCCATGCCGCGGATACATCGCCGTGGAAAACAGATACACCGTCCCGGATGATGTGCCGCACAGCCTTGAAGAATCCGATGCCCTCCTCCACCTTCTGCCAGTGGGCGGGGGAGAGGCCGTCCACATCGCCGGAGAGGCACATCACGCCAAGGAAGGTATTCACCAGCGAGTAGTTGAGGCGGCGCAGGCTGTCGCTTGCCCGGAGCACTGCCCAGATCTGGCTCTGCCCCGGCAGGATGAGCCGGTGCAGGTTTGCCGCGATGATGGGGATCTCTTCACATTCGTGAGCATCGGAGAAGGAGGCCATATCGCTCACCGCCATCAGGGAGGGCTCCAGCCGGTGCCCGCCGGAGGCGCAGTTTTCGATCATCAGCCCGGGCACGGCTTCCCGCATGCGCCGGAAGAACCGGAGCGAGCCCTGCATGTTCTGCCGCAGTCCCTCGCCAAGGCTGTCGGCATCGTCGCAGCCCATGCCGATGCAGCAGTTGTAGTCGATCTTTACATACAGGAAGCCCTTGTCCCGGAGCAGGTTTACCACCCGCTCCTCCAGATGGGCGTGCACCTCCTCCTTGCGCATATCAAGGAAGCGGCGGTTGGCGGTATCGATCAGGGTGCCGTTGCGCCGCAGCAAAAGCTCCTCCCGGCGGAAGGTGTCGGAGGCACCGGCGCAGGTCTCGGCTTCGAACCAGATGCCGGGCTTCATACCGGCTGCCTTGATGTAGTCCGCCGTTGCCTTGATGCCCTCCGGGAACAGCGTGGTCTCGTTGGGGATCCAGTCGCCGCCGGCTTCGCTCCAGCCTGCGCCGTCTTTGGCGTACCAGCCGGCATCCATCACCAGATAATCGATGCCGTGGCCCTTCAGGGTCTGCGCGATATGCACCATGTTTTTGTGGCTGGGTTCGCCCCATGTGGTGCAGTATTCGTTGAACAGCACCGGCAGCTCTGCCATGCGCCCGGCAAGGTTCTCC
>JAZQHO010000199.1:0-5990 GCA_045540635.1 Candidatus Limiplasma sp. | reverse complement strand
GATGATCCTTTGGGACGAGCATATCGGTACACAGCATTTCGATTGCTTGACGCTGTTCCATTTCCTTCTTCAGCATTATCATCACCTGCTTCTATTATACCAAAAAAGGCCGCTGCTTGCGACCTTTTTTGACAGGCTGAAGCCGGATCATACCAGTGATCCGGCTTTTTTCACAAGAAAATCAGAATCCCTCTTGACCCTACCGTTACGTTATGGTTTATGCTATGATGGCACGGAAGGGAGGCTTCACCCATGTATACGGTACATCAGGTAAGCGAAAGAACAGGGGTCAGCGTGCGCACGCTGCACCACTACGATCAGCTGGGGCTGCTCGCGCCCACGCAGGTCACAGAGGCCGGGTACCGCCTTTATGACGAGGCTGCGCTGAAAAGGCTGCAAAGCATCCTGATCTATCGGGAGCTGGGTTTTCCCCTCAAGGAGATCAAGGTGATCCTTGACGATCCCGCCTACGATCCCAAGGAAGCGCTCAGCCGCCAGATCACCCTGCTGGAGAGCCAGCGGAAGCGGCTTGACGGCATCATCGCCTTTGCCCGTGACATGGAAAAGCAAGGAGAGATCCATATGAATTTTCAGGTATTTGATAAGTCCGAGCAGGAGCAGCTGCAAGCGGAAGCCAAGGAAAAATGGGGCGGCAGCGCAGCATGGCAGGGCTGGGAGCAGCAGGGTGCCAAACGCCCCTATCAGCAGCAGGCGCAGGACGGCAACCGTCTGATGGCGAAGCTGGCAGCCATCGGCGCACTGCGGGAGCAGGGTGCGGCTGCGCCGGAGGTACAGGCAGCTGTGGGCGAGCTTCAGCAGCTGATCACCGACTGCTTCTACCCCTGCGACAAGGATACCCTGCGGGGGCTTGGGCAGATGTATGTGGCGGATGAGAGGTTCCGCCGCAACATCGACAAGGCAGGCGGCGAGGGCACGGCGCAATTCGTCAGCGAAGCCATCGGGGTGTATTGCGGCTGAGGGCTGCATCTATCCGGCAAACGGCAGCAGGGCGGCAGATCGTCCTGCTGCCGCTTTTTTCGCCATTGACCCCGCAGCCGATCTGCACTATAGTAAAGGCAGGCAGTAAGGGCACAGGCGCATTTGCTGCCACACCCCACAGAAAGAAGGCTTTTGCCATGACCTTCGAAACCATCACCCTGCCCGGCGGCGCTACCCTGACCACCTATGTACACACCCCCACCGTAGCGGGGGATGACCACCGCATCGGGCTGGTCATCTGCCCCGGCGGCGGCTATACCCACCTGAGCCCCAGAGAGGGCGAGCTGATGGCGCTGCGCTATGCCAGCCTTGGGGTAAGCTGCTTTGTGCTGGATTATCATCTGGCTCCCCACCGCTACCCCACCCAGCTGTGCGATGCCGCACAGGCGGTAGCCTATGTGCGCAGCCATGCGGAGGCTTACCACATCCGGCCTGACCGGATCGCCATCATGGGCTTTTCCGCAGGCGGGCATGTGGCGGGCTCGCTGGGCGTATGGTGGCAGGATGCCGCCTTGATGGCGCAGGCAGGGGTCGCCCCCGAAGAAGCCCGCCCCAACGCCATGGTGCTGTGCTACCCGGTGATCACCGCCGGGGAGAAGGCGCACCGTGGCTCCTTTATCGCCCTGACCGGCTCGGAGGAGCTCACCGACCATCTGCCCTATTCGCTGGATGAGCACGTCTCCCCCCAGACCCCGCCCACCTTCCTGTGGCACACATGGCAGGACGGCGCTGTGCCGGTGGAGAACACCCTGCTGATGGCGCAGGCGCTGAAGGCTGCCGGGGTGCAGGCAGAGGTGCACATCTACCCCTTCGGCGGGCATGGGCTTGCCATGGCCAACGAGACCACCGCCGTGCCCGGCTACGACGGGCAGGTGATCCCCGAGGTGCAGGGCTGGCTGGAGGAGGCCTTCCGGTTTTTGACGCAGGTGCTGTAATAATGCTACAGAACCCGGCTTGCGGGAACGCTGACAAAGCGTCTGCAAGCCGGGTTTCTCTTTGATGCTGCCGGATGGCCGCAGCTGTTCTCAAGCTTCTCTAATGACATTCTAAGCCTTCTCTGCTTGCCGCTGCCGCCATTCTCTGCTATGCTGTACCCATCCGTAACGAAAGGAAGTTTTTGCATGCTCTGGAACGCCCGCAACGGAAAACTCACGCTGGAGGGGGCCGACATTCATTACCTGCAATTCGGCAGGGGAGAAAAGCAATTGCTGATGATCCCCGGTCTGGGGGATGGTCTCAAGACTGCCGAGGGCATGGCGCTGCCGGTGGCATACCAGTACCGGGCGTTTGCGGGGGCAGGCTATACCGTTACCCTCATCAGCCGCCGGGAGCCTTTGCCGGAAGGCTTCACCACCCGGGATATGGCTGCGGATCTGGCTGCGTGTATGGCTCTGCTGGGCATCCCGCAGGCGGATGTGCTGGGCGTTTCTCAGGGCGGCATGATCGCCCAGTGGCTCAGCATCGACCACCCGGAGAAGGTGCGCAGGCTGGTACTGGCCGTTACAACCCCCACCGGCAATGAAACCGTGCATGCAGTCGTGCCCCACTGGATGCAGCTTGCCCGGCAGGGGGATTATGCCGCTATCATGCTGGATACGGCGGAGAAGAGCTATTCCGATGCTTATCTGAAGAAGAACCGGCTGTTCCTGCCGCTGCTTGGCAAGGTGGGCAAGCCCAAGGATTTTACCCGTTTTCTGCGCATGGCGGAGGCCTGTCTGACCCATGATGCGGCTGCACAGCTTGGCAGCATCACCGCTCCCACGCTGATCATCGGCGGGGAGCTGGATAAGATCGTGGGGGCGGAGGCATCCCGTCAGCTGCATGCGGGGATCGCCGGAAGCCAGCTGTATATGTACCCGGAATACAGCCATGCGGCGTATGAAGAGGCGAAGGATTTTTGCAGCAGGGTGACGGGCTTTCTGGGATAAGGCAACGGAACCGACAAACAAACGCCATCAAATCCAATGCAGAGGAGTTCACATGTTTTCCCGAAAAGCAGACAGTCTGAAGCAGCAGTTCGGTCAAATTCCCGACATTGATTACTATGCGGGTGATATGGACTACATCCGCAGTTATTACGAAACCTGCAGGGCAAATCAAGTTGATCCGTTTTATATCGACGATACCACATGGCGTGATCTGAACATGGATGCGGTTTATCGCCGTATCAACACAGGCAGTACTACGGCGGGCGAGCAGTATCTGTACTACATGCTTCGCCGCCCGATGAATGCGCAGCAGTCAGTAGCGCAAACCGAGCTCATTTCCCTCATGGAGCAGGAGCCGGAGACCCGTTTGAAGCTTCAAAAGCGGCTGTCCCGTATCGGGCGTTACCGCAAGGTGGATATCAGCGGAGTACTGCAAAACCATACTGTGTCTTCTGTTTGGCTGATCGTCTATCTGGCACTTGCATTGTTCTTGCCGGTTTCTATTGTTCTGACCATCCTGTTTGGCGCACCCGCAGCCATTCTTCCGATCCTGAGTCTGACAGTCAATGGCATACTGCATGAATACCGTATGCACAAATGCGATCAGCAGATACGAACCGTCAACTATTGTGTTGCTTTGGTCTGGGCACTTCACAAGATGCGCAGGATGGCTCATCCCAAGCTGGATAGTCATTTTCAAAAGGCTTATCCGCATCTGGACAGGCTGAATTCTCTGTTGGTGATCGGACCTGTTTCCACTACCAGCCACAATGACATCGCTTCCGTATTCATGACCTTCTTCCTGCTGGATTTGATCTCCTTTGAACTGCTGGGCAAACAACTTGCAAAGCACCATGATGATCTGTTTGTCATCCATGAAGCAGTTGGACAGGTAGACGCTGCCATCAACATCGCTTCATACAGGAAGAGCACTGCGCACAGCTGTACGCCGCAAATTGATTATCACACAACGAAACCGTTTATACATGCAAAAAACGTCGTGCACCCGCTGCTTCCCCAGCCCGTACTCAACGACCTGTCGATGGAAAAAAGTCTGCTGATCACTGGTGCAAATGCATCCGGCAAATCAACTTACCTGAAGGCTTCTCTGCTTTGCGCTCTGCTTGCGCAGACCATCTGTACCGCCCCCTGCGACAGCTATAAAGCCAGTGCATTTCGTTTATTTACCTCCATGGCAATCTCTGACAACATACAGACAGGCGAAAGCTACTACATTGCTGAAATCAAATCACTCAAACGGATTCTGGATGCCTGCTGTACTGATACTCCCATTTTTTGCGCCATTGACGAGGTGCTGCGCGGTACCAATACCATTGAACGTATAGCTGCTTGCACAGAAATCCTAAAAGCTCTTTCACAAAGCAACCTTCTCTGCCTTGTTGCCACCCACGATGCAGAACTGTGCAGCTTGATCGGCAACGAATATGATCAGGCACATTTTCAGGAAACCATCACCGAGAATGACGTGCTGTTCGACTACAAACTGAAGCCCGGTATGGCGACCACACGCAATGCTATCGATCTGCTTCGCCTGATCGGCTTCGATGAATCCCTCGTGCAGGCGGCCCACAAACGTGCCAACGATTATCTGGAAACCGGCAGCTGGGATCAAAACGAGACTTAAACATCAAAAGAGACTGCTGCACATGCAACAGTCTCTTTTCTTATTCAAGGAACAGCGGAATTGATGCTTCGCCCCCTCCGCAGTACTTCCCTGATCAGAACAACCCGGTGATCACGCCGTTGTCATCCACGTCAATTCTCTCGGCGGCAGGCACCTTGGGCAGACCGGGCATGGTCATAATATCGCCGGTAAGCACCACGATGAAGCCTGCGCCGGCAGACACCTTCACATTCTTGACGGTGACGGTGAAGCCTTCGGGCGCGCCCAGCTTGGTGGGATCGTCGGAGAAGGAGTACTGGGTCTTGGCTACGCAGATGGGCAGCTTGTCGTAGCCCAGCTTGGTGAGCATATCCACCTGCTTCTGGGCATTGGCAGTCAGCACCACACCGTCGCCGCCATAGACCTTCTTGACCACCGCTTCGATCTTCTCCTCAATGGAGCAGTCCAGATCGTAGGAGAAGGTGAAATCGCCCTTCTCCTCCTCGCACAGGCGCACCACTTCCTTGGCCAGCTCCTCGCCGCCCTTGCCGCCTTCCGCCCAGACGGTGGAAAGCACGGTATTCACGCCCAGCTCGCGGCACTTGGCAATAATGAAGTCGATCTCCGCATCCGTATCGGTGGGGAAACGGTTCACAGCCACCACGCAGGGCAGCTTGTACACATTTTTGATGTTGCTTACATGGCGCAGCAGGTTGGGAATGCCCTTTTCAAGTGCGCCCAGGTCTTCAGTGCCAAGCGCAGTCTTGGGCAGACCGCCGTGCATCTTCAGTGCGCGGACGGTGGCGACTACCACTACGGCGGAGGGAGTCAGACCTGCCATGCGGCACTTGATATCCAGGAACTTTTCAGCGCCCAGATCTGCGCCGAAACCTGCTTCGGTGACGGCGTAATCACCCATCTTGAGGGCCAGTTTGGTAGCCATGACGCTGTTGCAGCCGTGAGCGATGTTGGCAAAGGGACCGCCGTGCACGAAGGCGGGAGTGCCTTCCAATGTCTGCACCAGGTTGGGTTTGAGCGCATCCTTCAGCAGCGCGGTCATGGCACCCTGGGCTTTCAGCTGACCGCAGGTAACGGGCTGATCGTCATAGGTGTAGCCCACGATGATACGGGAGAGGCGTTCTTTCAGATCGGAAATGGAGTTGGACAGGCACAGCACAGCCATGATTTCGCTGGCGACGGTGATATCAAAGCCGTCTTCACGGGGCGTACCGTTGGCTTTGCCACCCATGCCGTCCACAATGAAGCGGAGCTGACGGTCGTTCATGTCCACGCAGCGCTTCCAGGTGATCTTGCGTACATCGATGTTCAGGCTGTTGCCCTGCTGAATGTGGTTATCCAGCATGGCGGCCAGCAAGTTGTTGGCAGCGCCGATGGCATGGAAATCGCCGGTGAAGTGGAGGTTGATGTCTTCCATGGGC
>JAZQHO010000198.1:0-14725 GCA_045540635.1 Candidatus Limiplasma sp. | reverse complement strand
CTTCAAAACGGGAAAAAACGCCGCCGAACAAAAAGGGAAGCGCGCCGAAAACGCTCAGAAGCACCCATGCCAGCGCCACGGCCACAAAACCATCTCTGGCGCGCAAATTTTTCTCCTGCGGCCGGGCCAGAAAATGCATCGGCAGGGCGAAGACAAGTATCAAACCGATGGCTTTGAGGAAGGCCTGAACATCGCCGTCTCCATAGTACAGAGCGATCAGCAGAGAAGGCAGCATGGCCAGCGCTTCGATCAGCAGGATGGAACCCTGCAGACGTATGACCAGTCGTTTGTTCATTTCCGGATTACCTCGTTCAAGTCGCTGATGCCGCTTTCGCAGGCGATGATGAGAACTCTGTCCCCCGCCTCGATGTGGTCGCCGCCAAAGGGGACGATGACCCGCCCATTGCGCACGATTACCGCAATGAGGGTGCCCTTGCGGATATTCAGCTCCTTCAGCGGCACGCCGATGTAGGAATCTCCGGTACGGGCGATGAACTCAAGCGCCTCTGCCTTGCCGTTTACCAGCCGGTACAGCTTCTCCACTTTTGTACCATGGGTGCCCACATGGGCACGTACATAGCGCAAAATGTTTGCACAGGTGATGTACTTGGGACTGACGCTGCTGTCCAACCCCATGGCATTGATGATATCTTCGTACCCAACACGGTTGTTCTTGACAATAACCTTTGGCACGCCCTGACGAACGGCAAAGAGACCGGTCATCAGGTTTTCCTCGTCTCTGTCGCTGAGAGCAACGAAAGCATCCATCTGTTTGAGCCCTTCCTGATCGAGAAGTTCCTGATCGGTACCATCGCCGTTGAGAACATTCACATCCGGCAGAGCGTCGCTGAGATACTTTGCTTTTTTGTCGTCGATCTCGATCAGGGTCACATGGATGCCCATGGGGGCGATCATCTTGGCAAGGTAGTAGCTGATGCGTCCGCCACCCAGCAGCATGACATTCTTGATGCGCAGGCTGTTTTTGCCAAGGTAACGGAAGTAAGCGGTAATTGTGACCATATCGGCGACTACGTGCACGCGATCGCCGGCGTGGATGATGAAATTACCGTTAGGGATCGTTACTGTCCCTTCTCGCTCCACGGCGGCATACAGGACCTGAGGCAGCCCGTTAAACTTTTTGTTGAGATCGCGAAGCGGCACACCGACTACCACATCGGTTTCCTGAGCACGGAATTCTACAAGTTCTACCCGCCCTTTGGCAAAGGATTCAATGGTGCTTGCGAACGGGAAGCGCAGCAAACGACTGATCTCCAGTGCGGTGGCACGTTCCGGGTTGATGGCCAGATCGATGCCCAGCTCATGCTGCATCAGATTGAGGCTTTCGTTGTATTCGGGATCGCGCACGCGGGCGATGGCATGCTTTGCTCCGAGCCTCTTGGAAATGAGGCAGCAAAGCATGTTTGTCTCGTCATTGGTAGTGGCGGCAATGACGATGTCCGCCTTAGAAACGGCGGCATCCATCAGTGTCTTGGCGTTTGCTCCGTTGCCTTGCACACATTTCACATCAAGAGTATCTTCGCTCTGATGGAGCACAGCTTCATTATGATCTACGATCGTAACACTATGTTCCTCGCGGGCAAGGTTTTCAGCGAGTGTATGGCCTACCTTACCATCACCTACTACTAAAATACGCATAACTGGCCTCCTGAAAAGGAAAGGTATACGAAACCGCTGTTTGGTATCGTTTCAACAGTACGGAAACAATGCTAAGTATAGCACAACCGGCAGCAAAAGAAAACGCCGTTTTCTTACATACCCGCTAAAACAAAAGGATACTATTGTTTACGGAATATATTTTGTGCTATAATAATTCGGTATACTTATCAACTAATGCAGGGAGGCGGTAATGTGGCAGCAACAAGGCCCCAACTGAACAGATCACTCCGAACTGCAGGCATGCTGGTGCTGGATGCGGTTTTGCTGAATGCCGCCATGATCCTTGCACAGGTGGCTCGCCACACCACAGCGATGATCCCGCAGGAGTTTTTCGTTGTGTATCTGCGCCTTGCACCGATCATGACCGTGCTCTCGCTGCTGATCTTTGTGGGGTTTGGGTTGTACCGCACCATGTGGCAGTATGCCGGTGCAGAAGATCTGATCCGTCTTACCCTTGCCACGCTTGTGGCAGCTTTTGGAACATATGTCGCTTCGCTTGCCGCCAATTGGTTCGTGCGTCCGGATAACATGTTCCGACTTCACAGAATGGTTTATCTGCTGCATTGGCTCATGAGCACTGTGCTCATCGGCCTGAGCCGCATTCTGTACCGTATGATCGTGCAAAAGGAACGATTCCCCCTTTTCCGTAAAGAAAAGGACGGCGTGCGCCGTGTGATGATCATCGGTGCCGGATGGGCTGGCGCCAACATTGTACACGAAATGCAACGAGGCAACTACGGAAAATGTGTTCCCGTAGTGGTTGTGGAAGATGACCGGAGCCGGATCGGTTCCTCTTTGAGCGGCGTGCCGGTGGTAAACGGCTCCGGTAATATTCTGCGTTTGGCAAGTGACTACCATATCGATGAAATCATTATTGCCATATCTACGCCCAACGGAGACCTGAAGCCGCTGATCGAGAAGTGTCTTGCTACCGGCTGTCGGGTAAAACGGATTGCCGGTATGGAGGAATTGAACAGTCGTAACGGGCGCGGTTCCGTTCGTGATCTGAATCTATCCGATCTTTTGGGGCGTCCGGAGGAGACGCTCGATATGTCGCAGGTAGCGGATTTCTGCCGTGGAAAGACCGTTCTGATCACCGGCGGCGGCGGCTCCATCGGCAGTGAATTGTGCCGCAGACTGCTCCCCCTTGAGCCGGAACGTATCGTTTTGTACGATGTGAGCGAAAACTACATGTACGATCTCTACTCAGAGCTCTCGCTGCGCTACGGGGATACCATTGGCGACAAACTCTTCCTCTGCGTTGGCTCGGTGCGGGATGAAAAGCGACTGGAAGAGGTTTTCGGCCACTACCGCCCACAGATCGTGCTACACGCAGCTGCCCACAAGCATGTACCCCTTATGGAAGATTGCCCGGCACAGGCGGTGAAGAACAATGTGTTCGGCACCTATCTTGCCGGTAAAGCGGCTATTGCCTGCGGTGCACAGCGTTTCGTACTCATCTCTACCGATAAAGCGGTCAACCCGACCAATATCATGGGTACCACCAAACGCCTTGCCGAGATGATCATCGAGGCGCTCAATCAAGAGTCCGAGACCGAGTTTACAGCGGTTCGCTTCGGCAACGTGCTTGGGAGCCACGGCAGCGTGGTGCCCAAGTTCGAACAGCAGATCCGCTCCGGCGGTCCCGTTACGCTGACCCACCCTGAGATTATCCGCTACTTTATGACCATTCCGGAGGCAGCCAGCCTGGTACTGCAGGCTGCCGCCATCGCCAAGGGCGGCGAGCTGTTCGTACTGGATATGGGCAGACCCGTCAAGATTCGGGAGTTGGCAGAGCGAATGATCCAGCTCTACAGCGGCGGCAGGGATGTGCAGATCGTTTACACAGGGCTCAGACCCGGCGAAAAGCTTTACGAAGAGCTTCTGCTGGCAGGAGAAGGCATCGCCAAGACCGAAAATGAAAAGATCTTCGTTGCAAAGCCGGAAGTGTTTTCCATGGAAGAAGTGCATGCCATGCTGAAGGCGCTGAACGATTGCATCTGCGAACAGGGCGATATGCGGGCCTGTCTGCACAGGCTGGTACCCACCTTTCGGGAGCCGGATGAAATAAACGGCAGCAATACAGCCGAAACCAGCGGAGCGGTAAGCGCATGAAACTGCACGAAGAAATGATGCGCCTTGCCCTTACGGAAGCAGAGAAAGCAGCGCAGGAAGGCGAGGTTCCCGTTGGGGCGGTGATCGTGAGAGACGGCTGCGTAGTCGCCAAGGCGCACAACCTGCGTGAGCAGACCGGCGACCCTACTGCCCACGCAGAGGTGCTTGCTATCCGTGCGGCAGCAAAAGCTTTGGGACAGCGCAGATTGAACGATTGCACCCTGTATGTGACCCTTGAGCCCTGCCCCATGTGCGCAGGTGCGATCGTAATGGCTTGCATCGGTACATGCTATTTTGGTGCAAAAGATCCGCGGCAGGGCTGTGCGGAGAGCGTGTTTGCCCTTACGCAGGAACCTGCCTTCTACCACAGAACACCTTGCATCGGCGGACTTCTGGAGGGTCCCTGTGCAGTGCTGATGCAAGACTTCTTCGCCAAGAAAAGATAAAGGAGCGACCAATTTTGCAGATCAATGCCATTGTTTCCGATATGGATGACACCCTGCTCGGCGATGATCTGAAGCTGAGCGATTATACGCTGGATGTGCTCAAGCGATGCATTGAGAGGGGTATCCGTGTGATCCCTGCCAGTGGGCGTGCAATGGACAGCATGCTACCCTATCTGCGGCAGTTGAACACCGGCTGTCCAGCCATTGGCTGCAACGGCGCACAGCTAATCGCCCCCGATCTGTCCCTGCTTAGCTGTCAGGAGTTTTCTCCTGAGCTGGCGCGGGAGATCGTTACCTTTATGCAGGAAAACGATTTCTATGTGCAGGTGTACAAGGATGCCTACTTTTACTACGCTACCGAGTGCGACCCTGCCAAACTGTACAAGAAAAGCACCGGTATGAAGGGCAAAGCGGTTGGCGACTTGCTCGCTTACCTGAACTTCCCCACGCCCAAGGTGCTGGGCATCAGCCACCCGGAGGATGTGGAAAGGGTCAAACCCATTGCAGAAAAGCATTTTGAGGGACGTGTATCCTTTGCGGTAAGCAAGCCGTACTTTCTGGAAGCGGAGCCTCCGAATGTCTCCAAAGGCAATGCCTTGCGCCAGCTTTCTGAGCTGATCGGCATCACGCCGGAGCACACGCTGGTTTTTGGCGACAGCCTGAACGATGCCAGCATGCTGGCATGGACCTCCAATAGTGTAGCCATGGAAAACGGCAGACCCGAGGTAAAGGCTATGGCAAGCTACATCTGCCGACCCAATCACGAGGATGGTGTCGCCAGATTTATTGAAGAACATGTTCTGAATGCGAACGGCGAGGAGGGCGCACAATGATCTCTTTGAAGGATCTGCAGGAGCAGCTTGAGCTTGAGGTTCTGGTGGAAAGCTCCAAGACGGAGATAGATGTAAGTGTGACCGATGTAAACCGTCCTGGTATGCAGCTGGTAGGCTTTTATGAGTATTTTGCCTATGAGCGCCCACAGGTGATCGGTAAGGTGGAAATGACGTATCTGGAATCGTTGGATCCGGAGATCCGCCGCCAGTCGCTGGATAAGTACATGAGTTACCCCATTCCCTGCATCATCATCGGGTGGAGCATGCGCCCGCCCAAAGAGCTGCTGGATATAGCACGGGAGCGGGATATTCCGGTTTTCTCCAGCGCATTGAAAACCACCAAGCTCGTTGTTAAGATGATCGGCTATCTGAGCCGTGTGCTTGCCCCTCATGTGACCCGTCACGGCGTTTTGGTGGATGTATACGGCGTTGGCGTACTGCTGACAGGCGACAGCGGCGTAGGCAAGAGCGAAGCTGCTTTGGAGCTGGTAAAGCGTGGGCACCAGCTCTGTGCGGACGATGTGGTGGATATCCGACGCGTATCGGATGTACGTCTGGTGGGCGAATCGCCGGAGCGTGTACGCCACTTTATGGAGATCCGCGGTATCGGTATTATCGATATCCGTGCCATGTACGGTATCGGCGCAGTCAGCCTTTCCACATCCATTGATCTGGTGATCCACATGGAGAAGTGGGATTCTGCCAAGGAATACGACCGCCTGGGACTTACGGATGAGAGTATCTCCATTCTGGATGTAAAAGTGCCCTATCAGGTGATGCCGGTGAAGCCGGGGCGCAATGTAGCCATCATCATCGAGGTGGCAGCCCGCAACCTGAGCCTGAAGCGCATGGGCTACAACGCAGCGCACGAGCTGGACCGTCGCCTGACGGAGATGCTCATGCAGAACTCATAAACAACACCATTGGGAGGAATGAATATGGTTTACATTGGTATTGACGTAGGCGGAACCGGTATCCAGATCGGCGTTGTGGATGAAAACGGACGCATCCTTGCCAAAGGCGACACCCCCACGCTTGTGGGCCGTCCCTTTGAGGATATTGTGCGCGACATGGGCAACTGCATGCTGAATACCATCAAGGAAGGCGGCTTTACCTCTGCGGATGTGGCTGCCATCGGCGTGGGCGTGCCCGGTATTGCCGATAACCAGACCGGCAATGTGATCTTCTGTACCAATCTGGGCTGGACCAACGTACCGCTGCGCACCGAGCTGCAGAAGTACCTGAACAAGCCCGTATACATTGATAATGACGCTACCGTTGCGGGCTTCGCCGAGAGCGTTTGCGGCGTGAGCGCAGGCTGCCACAGCAGTGTATTCATGACCCTTGGCACCGGCGTTGGCGGCGGCATCGTGATCGGCGGCCGTCCCTGGAGCGGCTTCCACGGCATCGGCAGCGAGATCGGCCATATTCCCATGGATATGAACGGCGAGCCCTGCACCTGCGGCAACTATGGCTGCCTTGAGCGCTATACCAGCGCCACTGCCATCATCCGTATGGCAAAGCAGCAGGTGCTCCAGCATCCCGACAGCATGATGCACGACCTGTGCGGCGGCGATGTGACCAAGCTGAATGCTAAGATGGTTTTTGATGCCGCCAAGGAGGGCGACCCGGTGGCCACCAAGGTGTTCAACCGCTATGCGGACAATCTGGCGCAGGCCATCTACACCATTATCGCCTTCCTCGATCCCGAGATGATCGTTCTGGGCGGCGGCGTGAGCAAGGCCGGTTCCTTCCTGCTGAACGCTGTAAAGGAGCGCCTGCCCCGCTACCTGCTCTTCAAGACCCTGCCCTGCCCCGAGATCGAGATCGCACGCCTTGGCCCGGATGCGGGCATCATTGGCGCTGCCATGCTGGGCAGAAACTAAGGAATACCGACGCATACGCGCCGTAAGATACAGGAGGAATGACCCATGGCTGATAAGAGCATCCGCTCTCTTTTCCAGAGCCAGCCGGAAGCCGGCGAGATCACCGTATCCGGCTGGGTGCGCACTGTGCGCGACAGCAAGGCCTTTGGCTTTATTGAACTGAACGACGGTACCTACTTCAAGAACCTGCAGATCGTTCTGGAGGATGGTTTGACGGAGGATTTCGGCACCATCATCAAGACCACGCTGGGCAGCGCCATCCGCGCCACCGGCGAGCTGGTCCTCACCCCCGGCGCCAAGCAGCCCTTTGAGCTGAAGGCTACCAAGGTAGAAGTGCTGGGCATGTGCGATCCCAGCTTCCCCCTGCAGAAGAAGCGTCACACCTTCGAATACCTGCGCACCATCGCCCATCTGCGCCCCCGCACCAACACCTTCTACGCAGTGTTCCGCATCCGCTCTCTGGCTGCACAGCTGCTGCATGCCTTCTTTGCGGAGCGCGGCTTTGTGTACGTGCACACCCCGCTGATCACCACCAGCGACTGCGAAGGCGCGGGCGAAATGTTCCAAGTGACCACCCTGCCCCTTGAGGATGTGCCCACCACCGAGGAAGGCGCTGTGGACTACAGCAAGGACTTCTTCGGCAAGCAGACCAGCCTGACCGTGAGTGGTCAGCTGAACGTGGAGACCTTCTGCATGGCTTTCCGCAACGTATACACCTTCGGCCCCACCTTCCGTGCCGAGCGCAGCTTTACCCCCCGCCACGCTGCTGAGTTCTGGATGATCGAGCCGGAGATCGCCTTTGCCGACCTGTTTGACGACATGGAGCTGGCCGAGGATATGCTCAAGTACGTGATCAGCCACGTGCTGGCGGAAGCTCCCGAAGAGATGGCATTCCTGAACAGCTTTGTGGAGAAGGGTCTCATCGACCGTCTGACCGCCATCGTCAACAGCGATTTCGCCCGCTGTTCCTACACCGAAGCCATCGAGATCCTGAAGGCTGCGGATCAGAAGTTCGAATATCCCGTGGAATGGGGCGTTGACCTGCAGACCGAGCATGAGCGTTACCTGAGCGAGAAGCACTTTGGCAAGCCTGTATTCGTATACAACTATCCCAAGGATATCAAGGCTTTCTACATGCGCATGAACGAAGATGGCAAGACCGTAGCCGCCACCGACCTGCTGGTGCCCGGCGTGGGCGAGCTGATCGGCGGCAGCCAGCGTGAGGAGCGCATGGATGTGCTGCTGGGCCGCATTCGTGAGATGGGTCTGAAGGAAGAGGATTACGGCTACTATCTGGATACCCGCCGCTTCGGCACCAACCCCCATGCGGGCTTTGGTCTGGGCTTCGCGCGTCTGGTGATGTACCTGACGGGCATGAGCAACATTCGCGATGTGCTGCCCTTCCCCCGCACCACCGGCAGCGCTGAGTATTAAGGCTCTGCTGCGGCAAAAAAACGATCCTCGGTGCGCTGCCCTTCCCCGCACCATGGCAGCAAATAATCGGATATTTTCGACCGGATGGATCCGGCCGGAGCACCCCCTCCCGGAGGCAAGCGCGCCCGGGAGGGGGTTTTGTTGAAAAACGCTTGTAATTGTTGCTTTTTTATGGTTGGAAACTGCAAACGACGATTGACAAATATTAGTTGTGCGCAGTATAATATTACATGGATATCCCTGAGAAATTGAAAGGAATGAAACCACCATGAAGAACATGAAGTACGCCCGCACTCTGCTTACGCTGGCTCTTGTTCTGGTCGTGCTGGGCAGCATCGTCGGCGGCACCATTGCTTGGTTTACCGATGAGGTTGAGAGCGCCGGTAACGTGATCAAGTCCGGCACGCTGGACATGCAGGTCTTCACCACTGATGAGACCGGCACCGAAGTAGAACTGACCGACGGTTCTGCTCCCCTGTTTGATTACAAGTACTGGGAACCCGGCTATGTTGCTTACAAGCCCATCACCATCAAGAACGCCGGTGATTTGGCTTTCAAGTATGAGCTGAAGGTTAAGCCCTCTGTTACTGAGGACCAGACTTCCGAGTACAATCTGGCTGATGTGATCGATGTGTATGTGCTGGATGCCGCCACCGAAGTTACCCGCGAGGTCGTGGCTGCTGCTACCCCTGTCGGCACCATCACCTATCTGACCGGCGACAACGCCGCTGCTGCTTTTGCCGGTGTGCTGCTGCCTGCTGAAGGCAAAGGCTCCACTGATGTAAACGAGAGCGAGACCGCTACCCGCGGTGAAACCGCTGTTAACCTTGTATTGAAGATGCAGGAATCCGCTGGCAACGAATACCAGAATCTGCAGATCGGCGATGGCTTCTCCATCGAACTGATCGCAACTCAGTACACTTGGGAGAACGACAGTTTCGACCACGAGTACGACAGCGAAGCCGATTTCACCGATCCCGAGCTGCCCAAGGCTAAGGTGACCAAGCTCTCTGCCGAAGAGACTGCCAAGATCGAAGCTATCACCTACACCGAGCCCTCCAACGAGATTCGCTATCTGGATGTAGCTTATCACTTCGAAACCACCGAGACCTACGAGGAAGCTCAGCAGAATCCCTACGCTAAATGGCACGCCGACTATGTTGTGACCGTTGATAAGCATGTTACCGGTCGTGCCGGTATCGCCGGTCAGTACGGCAGCTACGATTACCTCGCATTTGATGCTGGTGAAGTTGGTCTGAAGGCTGGCGATGAGTTCCGTCTCCTGATGGATTTTGCCGGTCTCACCATGAACTATGAAGAGCTTTGCCTGCTGGTTGAAGATTTCTACTGCGGCGCCTACGACATGGACGGCACTGCCACCGGCACTACCCTGACCGTTGAGCTTCGTCTCTACGAGACCAAGGATCCTGCCGATACTGCAGACAATACTGCTAACGAAGAAACTGGCAAGTTCATCACCATCAACACTCAGAAGTACACCTTCAAGTAATTAGCTGATTGTTGAGCGAATACAGCCCCCAGCCTTGTGCGAAAGCATAAGGCTGGGGGCTTCGTATATTTCAGACTCACTTCACATTAGTATTTCGAATTCATCAACTTACACCGACCTCATAATGAATACTGTGTGGCTTAAACAAACACCCCACTTGTTATTCAGTATACCATACTGAATAACAAGTGGGGTGCAGTTCAGTTTTACTTGTGGGGTGTCAATTTTATCTCTAGGGAATGTATGATTCAATCAATTCAAGTATGTAGTCTTCAGAAATTATCCCCTTCCCAACAGAAACCTTCATATACTTGATACCGAGTGCTTCAAACTGTTCCTCTGTCAAATACGCTGCGAACTCATCATAATGGTATAATCCATAGTTCTCAATATCTGAAGTCATAGACTCTTCGTCGTACTTCATATCATCACCCAATTCGAAATAGCTGATAGCTTTCATTTCTGCAGGGGTGCCTGCAATCGACAGCATATCCTGCACCATTGCATTATAATGTTTGGATGTGAGAATACCCCACGCTTCAACGTATTCATCACTAATACGATAGTCCATCAATTCAACGGTCGTGATAGTTTCACCATTCATTTTCGCAAAACTGTGACCAACATAATTATTCACGTTCGTATCATCAATAATCACCATTTTATTCTGCGTTGCATCCATGAATACATGATCGTTGACAACTTGGACTTCAGTGCCATCACTAAATATCAGGTTTATTACTTTGTTATTTGCAAAGCCATGATTGCTAATGATGGCTGCCGATGCCACCGTACACTCACCGTTATAGAAATCCCATACTAGTAATTGGTCCTCATACGTTACATACTGAATTTCTTTCTTAGTACCATCAGCAAGTGTTACTAGAGTGTCAGGAGTAACGCATCCACCACCACCGCTACCGCTACTGCTAGCGTTCTGGTTTGGCATGAAATATCCAATAAAATAGTAATATGTAGTATTTGTAGCATCGGTATAGGAGAACTGAGCAACAGTAATTGCATCATAATCTCTTGTTCCACTCTTTACAGGTAGTTTTGAAGGTGAACTATGTGCAAGACATTCGTTGTGAATGGTTGTTTCAGATATGGTTGTTGATGCAGAGAAGTCCCAAACCTCTCCGTCTTCTCCTTTCTTCGTTAATTTGCTAATATCAACACACGCACTGCTAACGCTAGTATACTTGGCTTCCATACCATTAATAACCTTCAGATTTGACGGCATTGCAGTACAAGATGCATTATATATCTTAGCTTCACCAGTTCCGCCTTCTTGATAGTCTGTAATAGTAACTGCATCCTTAAAAACATAGAAAAATGCTTGTGTTTCTTTTCCGCCTAACCATGTTGAGGTCGTATTCATTTGGGCTTCAGTAATCGGATAGAAAATCTGTTTTCCATCAACTGTGATATAGCCCCATTCTTTATCAGTCGCAGTAACATCGGTTGCAGAAATATAGGTTTTGTTATTAATATCCACCTTTTCTGTAGCAGTATTTGTATCTGCAAAGGTAAATGTAGCCTGTTTCGCAGTCGGCTTCGCCACTGCTACGCTGATATTGACAACTTGTGTATAAGCGACATTCTTTTGAATAATGTCGCCATTCTCATCAATTTCAATGTTGTAGGGATCTGTATAGCTATAGCTAACGCAGTAGTCACCAGCAGTGGTAAATGTAATCTTCGCTCCTCTAGTGTACTCTATACCATCCAAACTCGGCATATATTGTAACGATTTACCATTTTTCGTGGTCGTCAAAATGTAAGGATCCCATTCGAAAGAATCTCCATGGTCCATGGAAATCTGAACTTTATTACTTGTGTCATCGTAGATACAGAAGTCATTGCTGCCCTCGACTTTTGCTTTATAATTCTTATTTTTATAGTCAAAGCTGCATTCCGGAGCGATATACCCTTGTCCAAACGTGACATAATCAAAGGGTTTCGCTTCAATGCTTTCTTTTGTGGGCATAGACGTGTAAACATCTCCATTTACTTCCACCAAAGAAGCTTCTTTATGAATATAATCAGATACGGTGACATCGATACCATCAGTCATACAAATGATACCAGTATTTACCCATTTTTTATTTCCGTTCACATACTGAACATCTGCATAGTCGCTTGCAAACATTGCTTTAGCAAAAGTGGTGGCGTACTCATGCTTAAACTTGTCATCAGATGAGATATTGTTATGTTGTGTGAGACTACCTTTAATCTCAATAGATGTAAGAGCCGGATCAACGTTTTCATAGTAAACAACCACACCCAAGCCAATTACATCTGTATTGTCAAGGGCTTTATCGTTACCCAAGCTTTGATTGATGGTAGTGCAATTGTCAAGAACAAGATGACCATTACGCACGTCAATATTCGCAAAGTTGCCGCCCTTCATAGTCGTCCCATTAATCTCTAGAGAACCCTCAACCAATCGTACAGGAGATGCGGTATTGGAAAGATAACAATTTGTTATAGTACTTGTGCCCTTGGTTAAAATCAGTGCACGATTATAATCATTTGAAGCTTGTGCACCATATGTTGTATACACTGCACCAATAATCTGTGTGTTATCAATGTGACCATCAACCAAACCAATCACGTAATTCTCAGAAATACTACCAGAACCTTTATAAGCAGCAGCTATACAATCCAGTGTAAATCCGTTGCCATACAGTACAGAATCGTTAGAAAGATAGTATGTGCTGTTTGCTGGCATTACTACATCATCCAAAAGTACGCAGTTTCGGTTTTTCAATTCACTATATGCAGTAACATTATATGCGTCAATTACTTCAAGATACACAGATACAGGAGAACTGGATGCATCGGCAATGGTAACCTTAACAGGACCGGTTTCATTTGTATCAAACTCTATATAACCATTGCTGTAAGTCCCACTTACAGCAATACCATCCACTACACTTTCAATAGTTATGACAATATCGCTGTATTCAGTTATTTCATTGTTGTTTTTCGTAAAGAGCTTGTTGATTGGTACAGCGTTTTGATTACCAACCCGATAAATATAAGAGGCATGGTTCGGGAATTTTATCTCGTAATTCTCAGCGGTGGTAACACTAATATTCAATACAGTAGGCGTACAGTAGAAATAATCAGTTATCGTAATTGTAGCAGCGCCGACAACTGTGAAAGTTAGTGTTCCCTTCTCCCAGTTAGTAGTGTCGGGTGTATATACTCCACCCGCAGTGCTGTTCTCTCCTACCGGGGAAACAAAGACCTGAACCTTATCGTTCTTGATATTCAGCATAGAATCCTGAATAGAGGCGGCTTTAAACACTTGGCCAATCGTAATGGTATCTCCGATTGCAAAACTGTTTCTTGCGTTTTCAACAACGACAAACTTGGCTTCAGAATCTGCTACCACACGATCAAGAATAGTAATCCCTTCAAAAGCATAGTCTTTTCCATTGTATACAGGGATATTTTTTACACCCCACCCATACCCTGTGAAGAGCTGATTAAAGGGCAGATAAACACAAGTTTTGTCTTCCTTCAAAACGGTTTCCCCGTTTACCGTTTCAGTGCCGGACATATCATGCGTGTGCAATTTGCCATCGATAAAGTGGCGGCACTCGGTATCAGTTACTTTGCCCGCAGCATCCTTGGTAACCTTGATATAGTGCTTGGTTCCCTCGGCAGAATCGGGCAGCACATCCACCTGCTCCAGCCTGCTGAACTGATGGTCATGGGTATAAGAAGCCAGAGAATTAGCAACCAATTCGCAGTAGTAATAATCGTTCCACTCGCCGAAGTGTACGGTGCAGCCCTCCGCATGGAACTTATCGGTTTCGGGTACGGTGTAGCCGTCCGCATCGGTGGTCATATTCTTATTGGTACCCACCATCATGCCGGAATAACGGTACCAATAATACTGATAGTTGCCGCAGACATCGTTGTATACATCCATCTGGGCAGCTACGTGGCAGTTGGTCATGTAAACATGACCGGCACCACGGAACATGCCGACCAGACCGCCGCAGGCAACATCCCAGCTGCCCCAAAGAGCGGTAATCTTATTCGTGTTGTCAATGGTGATATTGGTGAAGGTAAGCTTATAGGTATTGGGATCGTCGCTGTTACCGCCAATACCAACAATACCGCCGTTGCCGGTGTTGTACACACGGGGATTGCAGCTACGCAGGGTAATGTTTTCAAACTTAGAGTTACCTCCGGCATAAGCGACCACGCAGCCGGTGGGGGTAAACTCACCGTCACAGGAGAACTTCTCGATTACCAGGTTCTTGACGGTAGCGTTAAAGGTGGCGCTGAACAGACCCATTGCGTCGTTGTAGCGCTGCTCGCTGGCCGCGTAATAGGGGTCGTCACCCTTCATTTCCCAAGTACTCTGGTAGAAATTCTTAATGGTATGACCCTGACCGTCAAAGGTGCCCTGGAAAGCAGTAACACCGCTGGTAATCTTAGTGCCGGTCATCTCATATGTATATTCGGAATTGTAATAGCCGATGGGATAGAAGACCTTATTGGGGTCGTTGTTCACTTCATCGTCATCTAAGTTGATGTCAGCGATCAGCTTAACGGTTTTGCCCACAAAGGAGTCCTGGGCAATGGCATTGCCATCTTTATCCTTAGCCATGCCGCCAACGATCTGGCTGAAGCTCCAAAGCTGGTCAGCATTGGCGATGGTCAGCTCCGTTGCATTGGCATCATACCAGGTATGATCCACTTTGCCATTCCAGGGGTTGGCAGTGACAGAACGGGCAGAAATCTCAGAGAAAGTTGCCATAGCCAGGGTAACCGTACCGGTGGCAATGTCATAGAAATACT
>JAZQHO010000197.1:0-41747 GCA_045540635.1 Candidatus Limiplasma sp. | reverse complement strand
AGACCTCAAAGAGGGCCTTGCCATAGTGGCCGAAGGCCACGGCGCCATGGTGGGGGTAGCGCTTCTGGACCAGAACATGGCGGTAGAAGCGGCCCATCTCGGGGATGGCGAAGATGCCGATGCCGCCAAAGCTGCGGGTCTTGACGGGCAGGACCTCGCCCTGGGCAATGTAGGAGCGCAGGTTACCCTCGCTGTCGCACTGCAGGCGGTAGAAGGTGATGTCGGAAGCGGCGATATCGCCCTCCAAGGTGCCGCGGGTAAAGTCGGGCTCGGAGCCTGCGGGCTCCAGCAGCCGGTGCTGGATCAGCTGGTACTTGACGGCGCAGTCGGAGCACATCTTGCAGCTGGGAGTGTTGCCGCAGTGGTAGCCCATGAAGGTATCGGTCAGAGCGTAGTCGTACTTGCCCTTGATATCCTCATCGTAGATGTACTGAGGCACGGAGTTGTTGATGTCCAGCAGAGTGACGGCATCGCCGGAGATGCAAGCACCGATGTACTCGCTCACAGCGCCGTAGATATCAACTTCGCAGGCAACCGGGATGCCACGGCTGGCCAGACGGGAGTTGACGTAGCAGGGTTCAAAGCCAAACTGGGAGGGGAAGGCGGGCCAGCACTTGTCGGCGAAAGCCACATACTTGCGGGCACCCTTGTGCTTCTCGGCCCAATCCAGCAGGGTCAGTTCGAACTGAGCCATGCGGGCGTTCAGATCGGCATAGTACTTGCCCTCGCCCATTTCCTTAGCCATTTCTTCGCAGATGGCGGGGATGCGGGGGTCGTTGGCATGCTCACGATAGCTGACCAGCAGGTCCAGCTCGGAATTCTCTTCGATCTCGATGCCCAGCTCGTAGAGACCCTTGATGGGGGCGTTGCAGGCAAAGAAGTCCTGAGGACGGGGACCGAAGGTGATGATCTTGAGGTTCTTCAGACCGATGATAGCGCGAGCGATCGGCACGAATTCCTTGATCATGGTAACGATCTCGTCAGCGGTGCCAACGGGATACTCGGGGATGTAGCCCTTCAGGTGACGCATGCCCAGATTGTAGGAGCAGTTCAGCATACCGCAGTAAGCGTCGCCGCGACCGTTGATCATGTCGCCATCGCCTTCGGCGGCAGCCACGAACATGCAGGGGCCATCAAAATTCTTGGCGATGAGAGTCTCGGGGGTCTCGGGGCCGAAGTTGCCCAGGAACACAACCAGAGCGTTGCACTCGGCAGCCTTCACATCTTCGACAGCCTTGAGCATATCCAGCTCGTTCTCAACGGTAACGGGGCACTCGTAGATGCCTTCACCATACGCCTTGACGATGTTGGCACGGCGCATTTCGGACAGGGTGATGGGGAAACAGTCGCGGCTGACAGCCACGATACCGAGCTTTACCTGAGGAATGTTGCTCATTGGAATTCTCTCCCTTTCTATGATGTGTTTTGATTACAGGTCGTTCTGGATATCGATATTTTCGCCCACCAAACCCACATAAGCGCCGTCGGCAGCCTCGCTGGCATCCGCATGAGCAAGCAGCCACTTGTTGCGGGCCCAGAGGGTCTTATCTTCGGCGTTGATGGGGTTGGCGAAACGGAAATCGGTATTGGTCTCGGCGGGCAGGCCGATGAGCACCTGGAAGCCCTTGGATGCATCAGCATGGCAGGGTGCATAGTGCAGAGAAGTGGCATAAACCTCCACCAGCACGCCGGCGGGGCAGCGGAAAGCCTTCACCTTGGCGGTATCCAGCTTGCCGTCTACGATATCATCCTGCTTGGCAAGCAGAAGGATAAAATCCTGAGTGCCCAGATTGAATTCGCTGTCGCGGTGATACTCCAGGCAATTCAGCTTGGTGTTGTGGCCGTTGCAGTAGCCAAACTGGAAGGGCATGCCGCCATACATGAGCTCGCCCAGATAGTCGGCATTCTCCACAGCGTGCAGACTTTCCACGCGGCCAATGTACTCAACACCGTCGGTCACAGGGGTCTGTGCCAACGCATTGAGCATGGGCTCAACGGGGTAGCCTTCCACGATACGGCCGTAGGGAGCGAAAGACGCGTCGGTTACGGGTACGATCTTCATGGGAATCATTCCTTTCTATGGTGCATTACAGCTGCGCCAGCTCGCTGTAGGCGCCCTTCAGGGACGGATACAGGCTTTCGTACACGCTGTAAACGCGCTCGTAGGCATTGTGCTCGGCGGCACCGGGCTGCAGGGGCTCGTTCTCCCGGATCACCTGAGCACAGGCAGTGGGAATATCCTTGTAGATACCGGCAGCAACACCAGCCAGAATGGCAGCACCCAAAGCGGGGCCTTCGGTGTTCTTAACGGTTTTAACAGGCATATTGAACACATCCGCCATCATCTTGCGCCAGAAGGGGCTCTTGGCACCGCCGCCACAAGCCAGCATGGTCTCGGGAGCAACGTGCATGGCACGGAGCACATCCAGATTCTGACGCTGGGAATAGGTTACGCCTTCCATAACAGCGCGGAGCAGATCCTTGCGGGTATGAATGGCAGACAGGCCGATGAAAGCACCGCGGGCGTTGGAATCCAGCAGGGGGCTGCGCTCACCCATCAGGTAAGGCAGGAAGATGAGACGGTTGGCGCCGATGGGAGACTTCTCAGCCTGCTGATTCATGAGGATGTAGGGATCGGTATCCATTTCCTTGGCTGCATCGATCTCGGCCTGGCAGAAGGTATCGCGATACCACTTGAGAGAGAGGCCGGCAGCCAGCGTGCAGCTCATAACGGTATAAGCACCGGGTACGGCTGCGCAGAAGGTGTGGACGCGGCCCTGAGGATCGATCTGGACCTTGTCGGAGTGGGCGAACACAACGCCGGATGTACCGATGGTGGTAAAGGCCTTGCCTTCGACTACAACGCCGGTACCCACAGCAGCAGCTGCATTGTCGCCGGCACCGCCGGCAACGGGAGTGCCGGGCACAAGACCGGTCAACTGTGCGGCTTCGCTGGTGATGTAGCCGGCCACATCGGAGCTCTCGGTCAGGCGGGGCATCAGGTTATCATCGATGTTCAGCGCATCGAGGATCTCCTTGGACCAGCAGCGATTGGGCACATCCAGCAGGTTGGTGCCGCTGGCATCGCTCATTTCGGAGGCATATTCGCCGGTCAGCTTGAAGCGTACATAGTCCTTGGGCAGCAGGATGTGGCGCACCTTTGCCCACAGTTCCGGCTCATGCTTGCGCACCCACAGGATCTTACCGGCGGTGAAACCGGTGAGAGCGGGGTTGGCAGTGATCTGGATCAGGCGCTCGCGACCGATGGTATTGGTGATCTCATCGCACTCTTCCTGAGTACGGCCATCGCACCAAAGAATGGCCTCACGCAGCACATTGCCATCTGCATCCAGCAGCACCAGACCGTGCATCTGACCACTGATACCAAGACCCTTGATATCAGCAGCGTTCACACCGCTCTGCTCGATAACGGAACGGATCGTAGTGCGGGCAGCATCCCACCAGTCCTCGGGAGCCTGCTCAGCCCAGCCGTTTTGGGGCTGGTGGAGAGGATACTCCACGGTCTCACTGGCTACAGCCTGGCCGTTCACATCGAACAGCACGGTTTTGGTGCCGGAGGTGCCAAGGTCAACGCCGAGTAAATATTCCATGTTGGATCATTCCTTTCAGCTTAGAAATGCAAGATTGATCAAAGCTCGATGGACAGCGCCTCGTGACCGGTAAGGGTCTGGGTGCGGCTGTCGGGCTGACCCACGCCGATATAGAGCACGGGGCTGCCCTCCTCAACGAAAATGCCGTTGCTGTCTACCACCTTGAGTGCATCTTCGCAAACGGTGAGGCGAACCTTCACCGTGCTGCCGGCAGGGCAGCTGATGCGCTGGAAAGCGCACAGGCGGGGGTTCTTGGGCGCATTGTCGCTGCCCTTGTTCTGGCAGTAGACCTGCACAACATCCTGCGTATCAAAGGAGCCGTCGTTGGTAACGGCTGCCTCAACCTCGTAACCGTTCTCGGTCTTGCAGGCAGAAACGCCGCTCACATACACATCGCCGTAGGTGAGACCGTACCCGAAGGGATAGAGGGGTTCCTCCTCCATAAAGCGGTAGGTGCGGCCCTTCATGGCGTAATCGGTGAAATCGGGCATGCGATCAAGCTGCTCGTTGTGGTAGAAGGTAACAGGCAGCTTACCGGAGGGAGACAGCTTGCCAAGCAGAATGTCGGCAATGGTCTTGCCGCCACGGGCACCGGGATACCAGCCGAGCAGAACGGCATTAGCCTTGTCGGCAGCAGCGCCAAGGTCGATGCTGCTGCCTGCCATCAGGCAGATAACGGTGGGCTTGCCAACGCTCAGAACAGCGTCCATCATGGTACGCTGGGTCTCGGAAAGCAGCAGGCTCAACTTGTCGCCGGAGGCATCTGCGTTACCGGTATCGCCCTGCTCACCCTCCATGGTCTCGTCCAGACCCACGACCAGCACCACAACATCGGATTCCTCAGCCACGGTGAGGGCTTCGGAGATACGGTCGTTGGCCATGCCCAGATTCTCCACACGATCCTTGAACAGATGGCAGCCTTCGGAGTACAGAACGCGCACATCGTCGCTCAGAGCATCCTGCAGACCCTCCAGCACGGTGATGTAGCGGGAGGAGGTACCGTGATAGTTGCCAATGAGGGACACACGGTTGTTGGCATTGGGGCCGATCACACCCACGGTCTTGAGCTTGGAAGCATCAAGGGGCAGAATGCCGTCGTTCTTGAGCAGAACACAGCTCTTCTCCGTGGCTTCGCGAGCCTTGGCAATATGCTCGGCACATTCCACCTTCGTGTAGGGAATCTTGTCGAACTCGCTGCCTTCCATGATACCCAGCAGATAACGGGTGGTGAACAGACGCACAGCGGAGGTTCGCAGCTGTTCTTCGGTAACAAGACCCTTTTCGTAGGCCTTCATCATATAAAGATAGGTGTTGCCGCAGTTCACATCGCAGCCCATCTCCAGCGCCAGCGCAGCGGATTCTTCGGGCGTATCGGTCACATGATGAGCCTCATGGAAATCGCGGATGGCCCAGCAGTCGGAAACATAGTGGCCTTCAAAGCCCCATTCGCCGCGGAGGGTATCCACCATCAGTGCCTTGCTGCCACAGCAGGGTTCGCCGTTGGTGCGGTTGTAAGCACCCATGACGGATTCGACCTTGGCTTCTTGCACCAGTGCCTTGAAGGCGGGCAGATAGGTCTCGGCCATATCCTTCTTGTCGGATACAGCGTTGAATTCGTGGCGCAGCGCCTCGGGGCCGGAGTGCACAGCAAAATGCTTGGCGCAGGCAGCGGATTTGAGCACTTCCCCATCGCCCTGCAGGCCCTGCACATAAGCAACGCCCAGACGGGAGGTGAGATAAGGATCCTCGCCATAGGTCTCGTGACCGCGTCCCCAACGGGGATCGCGGAAGATGTTCACATTGGGAGACCAGAAGGTAAGTCCCTTGTAAATATCACGGTCGCCGTGAGCGACGGAGGCATTGTACTTGGCGCGGCCTTCGGTGGCGGCGATATCGCCAAGCTCCTTTACAAGCTGGGGATCGAAAGCAGCCGCGATGCCGATCGCCTGCGGAAAGCTGGTAGCAACACCGGCACGGGCAACACCATGCAGTGCCTCGTTCCACCAATTATAGGCAGGCACGCCAAGCCGCTCAATGGCAGGCGCATCAAAACGGAGCTGACCGGCCACCTCTTCTACGGTCATTTGCGCAACCAGCGCCTCAGCCTTTTGTTTCGCCAAATCACGGTTCATGGGAAAAACTCCTTTCAGTATAAGGGTATGGCAGACCATTCCTTCGTAGATCCTTTCGGCTCTCCAGACGCTCTCTCAACCCTCCATGACATGGTTCGGTAATGATGTTACATAACTTTATACAATCGTAAGACAAAATGTGCATATTGTCAAGTATCTGGACGAAAAATATCTGTTAGGATTCTGTTGCAAAAGCCACAAAAAACTTGATGCACCTTTTTCGCTACGCATCAACAGTGTGATGTGCAGTCTGTTTTGCGCTCACAATGTCCGATGGAAAACGGATGATACTTATTGGATTTTTCGACAGTCTCAAGGGCGCACTTTCAACAGTGCGCCCTTGTTGTTTCGGAAATATTCATGTTATAATGCTTCCATAATCATTCGTACCGGAGGAACATCGCATGCACACCATCTATCTTGACCACGCCGCCACCACACCGCCTGCACAGCAGGTGATCGAAGCAGTGGCGGAAAGCATGCGTCTGCATACCGCAAATCCTTCCGCTGCCTACAGTGCAGCCGGAGAAGGCCGCAGGGTACTACGGCAAACCAGAGAGGTTCTCTCCAAAGCAATTGTCTGCGATCGCAATGAGCTTTTTTTCACCTCCGGCGGCACAGAGGCCAACAACTGGGTTTTGGAAGGCTTTCGGGGAAAGCATGTGGTGATTTCCGCCATCGAGCACGCCTCTGTGCTGGAAGCTGCAACGGGAAAGAACTGCGCTGTAACACTGGTGCAACCGGATATAAATGGCATCATCACCCCAGAAAACATCGAAAAAGCCCTCAGACCTGACACAGCTCTCATTTCTGTACAATTCAGCAACAACGAGACCGGCGTTCTGCAACCTGTAGAGCAGATCGGCCAGCTGGCACGCAGCAGACGTATCCTCTATCATTGTGATGCTGTGCAAGCCTTTGGTCATATGCCCGTGGATGTACGGAGGATCCGTGCAGACCTTCTCAGTGCATCTGCCCATAAGCTATACGGCCCGCGCGGTATCGGTTTTCTTTATATTCGCAGCGGCGTGAAGCTACCTGCACTCCTGCTTGGTGGCGGGCAGGAAAACGGAAGGCGCTCCGGTACCGAAAACATCCCTGCCGTTGCCGGGTTCGGCACGGCGGCGGCGCTGGCGCTGGCGGATATGGAGAGCAGTGCCATCCACGAGAAAAAGCTGCTCTCGCGCCTTACCGATATGCTCTGTGCTGCCATACCCGGAGCCAGAGTGCTGGGCGGCGACGCGGAGAGAGCTCCTGGTGTGTGTGCCGTGCTGTTGCCCGGTCTCAGTTCCGAATATGCCATTGCGCAGTTGGATCTGATGGGCATACAAGTTTCAGGGGGAGCGGCATGTGCCGCCAGACTTGCCCAGCCCAGCCATGTGTACATGGCGATGGGGCTTTCCGAAAGCGATGCAGCCTGTGTTCTTCGGTTTTCACCGGGCCGATGCACCACAGAAGAGGATATCTGTACAGCAGGAAAAGCAGTCATTGAGATCTATCGCAGCAAGCGGTAACAGTATTTTCCTCCGTTATCAAAAGCCCAACCCGCTCTCTGCCAATCAGGGAACCACCTTCCAAAAGAACGTAAAACGATCAACAGCCTGCGGCAGAAGTTCGCCGCAGGCTGTTGATTTGAGTAAACGCAGACCATGAATGGTGACGAGATGCCCTTCGGCATCTTGCAGCTTGTATTCTCTGTGTGTGGCCGCTATGCTGAAATTGTTGGCGGATCAATCATTGATAAATGAAGCAAAGTACAGTCGCTGCATCAATGCAGAATCGCCCCGTGCTGCCAGCTTGGTCAACTGACGGCGGTCGTAGGCAATGGTAAAGCTGGGTTCATCGCCAAAATAGCGGAACTGGTTCAGCTCCTGCTTGAGACACTCATCAAAATGCCGGTCTGCATAGGCAAAGTCGCCTTGAAAGATGACAGTATCCTGGTTGTAGGTAAGTGCCAGATTGTGCAGCACCGTGGCAAAGCAGTGTGCCACATAACCCACGATACTTCTTGCCAGCTTATGCCCGTTCTCGGATGCGGCAAACAGAGTCTGGAAAGTGACCTTCTCGCCGGTGCCAAGATCCTCGTCTCCGGCATCCTTGAGCATCTTCCTTATCCGTTTGATGCTGACAAGGCTTTCAAGGCAACCGCTCTTGCCGCAGGTACAGGTCGTTTCTACACTATCGCTGATCACAGCGTGGCCGATTTCGCCAATGAGAGAATCACGCCCGTTAAGCACGTGTCCGCGCTCGATCATGCATGCGGAGATGCCCCAAGTTGAGAACACCGTCATCAAACGGCGCTCGGCGTATTCGGGATTATCCAGCAGCACTGCACGCCCGACCGCCTTGCCGGCATTATCGACAAAGAGAGCTACCTCATCGCCGAAAATGGCGCGCAGATGAGGTTCCATGGCAATATCGGTACCCCAGCCGGGGGCCTTGGGGTTATAGCGAAGCAAAAGACGGTCGTAATCTACAGTACCGGGCAGATTGAGCACCACACCATAAAGGTTTTCGGTGGTGATATTCTGCTCCCGATAGTAGTCCCGAACATAGCTTGCCAGCGATGCGAAAGCTGCATCCAGATCATTCTCCAGCTCATGCTCGTACTGCGTAAGCTCGCTGATATCCCCTACCAGACCGCAAAGCGCAAAGGTGATGGTCTGCGGCCAGAGGGAAATGGAAAGGATCTTTCTTTCATCGCCGAAGGTAAACTGCTCCGGCTTCTTTCCGCCTACGCTGGTGGCACTGCCCAACCCTACAGACTTAAGCACGCCGGTTTTGCAAAAATGCTGCAGCGCACGCATCACAGTGGGGCGACTGATGTGTGTTACCTCATGAATATCGGCAGCGGTGAGCGTTTCGCCGGAGCGGAACACCTCCAGGATCTTTTGACGGTTTACACGCTTCAGATCCGATGGCATTGCGATCTGATTGTTCGCCAGCTGTCTACGCATAAAACTGATACCCTCTCTTGTAAATGATCATACTTATTATAACATAATATTCGTTTTCTTCAACCGCATGCAGCAGGCAGCTCTCCCCCATGCTCGACGATCGCCTCAAGCACAGGCAGCACCTTGCGGCACAGACGGTAGCCGCGGCTTTTCAGTTTTTCTGATGCATTTTCCATCAAAAAGGGATTGCCCACAGCATCCAGCATGCTTACATCGTTGAACTGGTCGCCAAAAGCAACCACTTCCTCTCTGGTAAGGGAAAGCGTATCCATCAATGCTCTGATGCCCGTCTCTTTGGAGGCGGTGCCGAAATCGAACCAGCACCTGCCGGAGACCACAGCATTCAATCGATCGCTCCATTCCGCCTCCAGCGCAGGGGCGAAAGCTGCGACTCCTTCCGGTGCAAATGCTGAGATCTTCAGAAAATCATCATCGATCTCATCCAGCCTGTCCACCACAGCAATGGTATTGCGGAGGCGGTAGACCATATCATCGGTAAAGGCGCGGTTTTCCGGCGAAACATAGCAGGTATGCCGCCCACTTACCAGTATACAGACAGGCAGCTCCATCAGTCTGCGGATGATGGCAAGCCCCATCTCTCTCTCAATGCCCTGAAGCTTTACTTCTCTGCCCTGAAGCATATTCAACGCACCGTTTTCGCATATAAAGCCCATCTTGCGTGCAGCCGGTGCAAACAGGCGCCGCAGGTTATCATACTGCCTGCCGCTGGCGGCAACAAAAGTAATGCCCAGCCGATCCAGTTTCTCCAAAACCTCAAAAAGCCCATCCGGCAGATGTTCCACCGGCTCAAGCAGCGTACCGTCAAGGTCGCTTGCAATCATACGGATCATCGTTCTTCCCTCCTGACGGATGCCATCTTAACACAGTTTCGAGTTTTCGTCATTCTTTTTTCGCTTTCCCTTGACAAAACCGTTCGTATGAGCTATCATTCATATGAACAACAATTCATACGAACGGAGGGAATAACATGACACCCGAAAAGGAAGTGTGTGATTATCTGCATGTACACGATGAGATCGTAACCGATGTAAACAAGCAAATGCCGCCGGAGGATGTACTTTTCGAACTGAGCGAGCTGTTCAAGGTTTTCGGGGACTCCACCCGTATCCGAATCCTCTATTGCCTGTTTGTAAGCGAAATGTGCGTATGCGATATCGCCACCCTTCTCAATATGACTCAGAGCGCTATTTCCCATCAGCTGAGTGTATTGAAACGCAACAAGCTGGTCAAAAGCCGTAGAGATGGCAAGATCGTTTTTTACTCGCTGGCAGACAGTCATGTGCGCACCATGCTCGATCAGGGCGTGGAGCATGTAACGGAAGAATAAGCCCCACTCCGGTCACTTTATCGAAAAGAGGATGATTGCAATGAAGAAGGTATTCAAACTGAAGGATCTGGAATGTGCCAACTGCGCCGCTAAAATGGAGACCGCGATCAGCAAACTGGAGGGCGTTACCAAAGCCACCGTCAGCTTTATGACCCAGCGCCTTACCATCGAATGTGCAGACGGCATGATGGATGAGATCGTAGCCAAAGCCGAGCACGCGATCCGTCAGATCGAACCCGATTGCAAGCTGATCAAATAACAGAAGGAGCGTTTTTGAATGAGCCCCAAGCAAAGAAAAAACCTGCTGCGGATCGCACTGAGCACAGTGCTCTTTGTCGCAGGATTTCTGTGCAAAGCTGAATCTGTACGCCTTGTGCTTCTTTTGGCAGCATATCTCTACGCAGGCCACGATGTTCTCCTGAACGCTGTGCATGGCATCCTGCGCGGGCAGGTGTTTGACGAAAACTTCCTGATGGCTGTAGCATCCGTCGGTGCGCTGATCATTGGCGAAACCGCAGAAGCTGTGGCAGTAATGGTGTTCTATCAGCTGGGCGAATGGTTCCAAAGCTATGCAGTGGGCAGATCCCGTGCCTCCATTGCCGACCTGATGGATATCTGTCCTGAGACAGCCTTCGTCCGCCGGGACGGACAGGTACTGGAAGTTGACCCCTCAGAGGTTCTGGTTGGAGAGACCGTGCTGGTGAAACCCGGCGAAAAGATCCCGCTGGATGGTATTGTGCTCACCGGTTCCTCCGCTCTGAACACTGCCGCGCTGACCGGCGAAAGCCTGCCCAGAGACGTACAGCCCGGTGATGCGGTGACAGGCGGTTGCATCAATCTCAGCGGCGAGCTGGAGATCCGTACCGAGAAGGAATATGCAGACTCTACCGTCTCCCGCATCCTTGAGCTGGTGGAAAGCGCAGCGGACCGCAAATCCAAAGCAGAAAGCTTCATCAGCCGTTTTGCAAGATACTATACGCCCACTGTATGCATTGCAGCGCTGCTGCTGTTCCTTATACCGCCATTGTGTTTTGATGGCAGCTGGAAGGAATGGGGCATCCGTGCCCTTAGCTTTCTGGTCGTGAGCTGCCCCTGTGCGCTGGTCATCTCAGTACCGCTCAGTTTTTTCGGCGGTGTGGGTGCTGCCAGCCGTCATGGTATTCTGATGAAGGGCAGCAACTATCTGGAGGCCATGGCCAATACATGGGCTGTAGTAGTGGATAAGACTGGCACATTGACTCACGGGCGCTTCAGTGTTACCGCTATCCACCCCAATGGGCTATCTGAGCAGGAGCTCCTGACGATAGCTGCCGCTGTCGAATGCCATTCCAATCACCCAATCAGTCGCTCCATATGTCAGTATGCAGGGACTCTGACCGGCAACCACGACGTGCAGGATGTCTGCGAGATCGCCGGCCAAGGTATCGCATGCAGAATCAATGGAGAAAAAGCCGCCGTCGGCAACCTGAAACTCATGGAAGCCAATGGCATCAGCGCAGATATACACAGCCACAGCGGCACCGTGGTGCATGTTGCGCTGGGCGGACGTTATCTGGGCCACATCGTAGTTGCTGATCAGGTCAAAGAAAGCGCTGCACCCGCTTTGGAATCTCTGCGTACACTCGGTGTTGAGCAGCTGGTGATGCTGACCGGAGACAGCATCGATAACGCCCGGCATGTCGCAGACCGGCTGGGGATCGACCAGACATTCGCTCAGCTGATGCCGGACGAAAAGGTGGAAAAGCTGGAGGAGCTTCTTTCCGGCAAACCCGCTGGAAAGAATATCGCCTTCGTGGGCGACGGCATCAACGACGCTCCTGTGCTGACCCGCGCCGATGTGGGCATTGCCATGGGTGCCATGGGCAGCGATGCCGCCGTGGAGGCTGCCGATATCGTTCTGATGGATGACGATCCCGCCAAGCTCGCAACCGCTATGAAGATCAGCCGCAAAACGCTTGGCATCGCCAAACAGAATATCATTTTCGCCCTTGGCGTGAAGGCTGCTGTGCTGGTATTGGCAGCCCTCGGTCTTGCGGGCATGTGGATGGCCGTTTTCGCCGATGTGGGTGTCAGTATTTTGGCGGTACTCAATGCCATGCGCACACTCAGACTGTCCGAAACGAAATAACAGTACAACCCTACAGAGCCCCCGGAACAGCGTACATCGCCGGTCCGGGGGCTCATCATGTGCAATGTATTGAAATGTACTGTAAGTCATGTTATAATCCCATTGATCGATCTTACCGAACGGAGGGGTTCTGCTATGAAGCGATTCCTGTTGCTTGCAATTTCACTGCTGCTGCTCATTGGCACTGCCTGTGCGGCAGCGGAAGAAGCCGATCCGCTGTACGAGGTGTTTTCCTACGGAACCTCCGTACAGGGCCGCGAGCTTCTATGCCACCGGATCGGCGATCCCGAAGCCCAAAAGTCCTTTCTTTGGGTATTCGCTATCCATGGCTTTGAAGACAGCTTCAAGCGGGATGGTACGGTACTGACCGAGATCGCCACACTGATGATTGATCACTATCTCTCCAAAGCGGATCAGCTGGGCGATTATGTGCTGTACATCGTTCCCGCAGCCAATCCGGACGGTCAGGAAGCCGGAACCTCCAAGGATGGCTTCGGGCGCTGCAATGCCGATGGCATCGACATCAACCGTGATTTCCCCGTCGGTTGGAAGCGCATGAAAACGCCCCGCTACCTGACGGGCACCGAGCCCTTCTCCACCCCGGAAGCGCAGAGCCTGCGGGATCTGGTAGAGAAAATCAAGCCCACCTACGGTGTCGATGTTCACGGCTGGATCAACCGTGTATACGGCGATACGGAGCTTGCGCAACCCTTTTTGGAAGCATTCGGCTTTCGGCACCGCGAGTACAAGAGCGGCGGCATGCTCTCCCAGTGGCTGGCGGAGGTAACGGAAGGCTCCCTGCTCATTGAGCTGCCCGACAAGGCGCGCAAGGAAGGTTTTGCGCAGGATTGTGCAACCAAACTGATCCAAGGGCTGGATCAGATCATGAGCAAGTGACCCTTACCGCTCGGCTTTACTGCTCGTCTGACCCGCTCTTCTTCTCGGGCGAATATATTCGGCGATCAGCGCGATAAATTCTCCGCTTGTGGGTCTGTCCACAGGCAGATGCAGATGGCTGCTCTGCCCATGCTCCTGCTCGAAGCGGGCTGCGATACCCCTATCCCATGTAAGCGTGATCACATGCCGGATGGCTCTTTCCACACAGAAGGCTGAAGTCTTGTGCAAAGCCGCAATCGCCGGGTACAATACTTTGGTGCGGTTTTTCATCAGCATCGGGTCCTCTACCAGCATCAATACGGCCTCCATTGCAAAACGGAAGCCCAGCAGATGGGCCGGAAGACCTATCTTCAGAAACAGCGCCGATACCGCTTGACGGATCCTTTCCTCCCGGTTTGCTGCTTGCTCTTTGGCATCCTCTTCTGCTGCTTGAGGTACACCTGTATTCGAAAGCAACTCCGGACACCCCATCAGTTCACTGATGCGCCGCAGCAGCAATTCTCTGTTCAGCGGTTTGAGCATGTATTCATCAGCACCGGCGGCATACGCTCTGGCAATGCAGTTCTCCTGTTGTACAGAAGAGATGACCACCGTCTTGGGTAACTTTGCCTGCTGCACAGCAAGCTGCTCCAGCACCGCCGGTGCATCGTAGGAGCGCAGGATCAGGTTGCAGATAAACAGATCCGGTTGTTTACCAAGCACCAAACGAATCGCCTCCTGCCCATCGTCGGTTTCTCCAACGACTGTCAGCTGTGGGTAGTTGTCGAATAGCTTCTCCAGTTCTTTTCGTTGTTTTTCGTCATTTTCCGCGATGATGACCCTGATTGGTTCCATGATTGTCGCATCCCTTCGTAATTCTATGTGAACTGTACTGTGAGTACAGTTTGATTCTTATTGTTAACTCCGCATGATTATAACAGGAAATTTATCAAATGTGAAGTCTTTTTTGAAAATTCGTTTTTTTCATACTTTTTGCGATGATATTCGACAGGAATCGAAGCATTTTGCATCGAAAACGCCCGCTTCAGCAGAAGGTTTCCTCTGCTGCAGCGGGCTTTGCCTCAATCCAGTTCTACAATGCCGGGATATTGCGCAAGCACTTCCTGCTCATGATTGATAAAGGTGCTTTCCGCTTCGGGCTGCAACTCCGGCTTTTGCCCTTCCACCAACACCTCCACCTTTTTTACGCCCGGAAACTGAGCACAGGTAAACAGAATGGCGCGGATTGCCTGTCTGCCGCCATCGCTGCCCTCCAGCGTCCGGCTGAACTCTTTGCTGAAGTCTACCGTTACGATGCCATCCTTCATGGTAACGTTCCGGATACCGCAGTTTTCCGGAAGGGCTCGTTCCAAACCGCTGTCGTCTCTGGGGCCTTTTGCAAGCTCCAGCATAGCGGTGGTAGGATCGGCGTTGCTGTATACCGTGCGGGTGACGGGCACCAGCAACCTGCCGGTCTGCGAGGGGAAGTAAAGGGATACAAGGTTCGCGTCTGCCGCAAAGGTCTCCACACTCTCCAGATTGGGAGCAGCTGATGCAAACACACCGCTCACATCGGTGCCAAAGGTAAGCTTGCTCCGCTTCTGCCCATCGAACTGCAGCGTCACTTCATCTACGGAAGCAAAGCACATCATCGTATTGGTAACAGCCTCCACCATCAGGTTCTCCTCTGCCGCACCTGCACAGGTAAGAGCTTCCTTGCTCATATTTACATTGGCACGTCCGTTCTGAATGTCGATCTCAAAGGTCGTGCCTTCCGGAACAACGGTACGCAGCCCAAGTCGTGCTGCCTGCATATCGTTTTCCGGACTTTTGACCATCAGGGAAAGCGCAGCCTTTGCGATGCCGTCTGTTTTCGGAATCTGCCGGGTAACAGGAACCAGATAGTTATCACCATCCTGATAGTAAACGACCGTAGCAATGGTCTCCCCCGTTTCCTCCGCCATGGTTTGCGTAACAGGGATCTCCGTTTGCTCCACCAGCACCTGTGACGTGGTCTGTTGACCGCCCTGCAATGCAAGAACGACCACCAGAACAGCTGCGCACAAAATCAATATCCGTTCAATATCCGCCCGTTTGATCTTCATATGCTCCACTCCTCGCCTGTCGATTGCACTCAAAGACTATGTACAGAGAAAGCCTTCCATGACAGCTGTATGTTGATTTGCGATTTTTCGTTTGGTGTGCTATCATTTTCTGGAGTTTGAAGCGATTGATCCGACTCCATCCATGTAAGGAGGCTTCCTATATGCCAATGGACGGCTTTACCCTTTCATTTATGCAGCAGGAGCTGCACAAGGCTTTATTGGGAGGGCGTGTAGACAAAGTAAACCAACCCGAGCGGGATTCACTGGTGCTCAGCATTCGTTCCGCCGGCAGCAACCACAAGCTGCTCCTCAGTGCCAATGCCAATCAGGCCCGTGCTCAGCTGACTGTTCAGACATACGAAAATCCCATTGAACCGCCCATGTTCTGCATGCTGATGCGCAAGCACCTGATGGGGGCCCGTGTACTGGAAGTAGCGCAGCTTGGCGGCGACCGTATTCTTGCCATCACCTTTGATTGCATGGACGAGATGAGCGACCATGTGCAGAAGAAACTGTATCTGGAGATCATGGGCCGCCACAGCAACCTGACGCTGGTCAACCAGGAAGGCATGATCATTGATGCGATCCGCCATGTCAACAGCGAGATGAGCCGTATACGTACCGTATTGCCGGGTGGCGTCTACCGGCTGCCTCCGCAACCGGATAAACTGACCCCGGACACCATGAGTGCTGCCGCTCTGGCGGAGCGCCTCTCCCCGCTGGCCATGCCGCTTTCAAAGGCTTTGATGGAATGCATTGCCGGTATGGCATCGGTCTGCTCAAAAGAGGTATGTGCACAAGTAGGTCTGGATGCGGGCACTCCCTGTGATGATCTTCATATCCCGCTGGTAGCCGAAAAGTTGTCATCGTTTTTCGTGCATGCGCAGGACAGGCTCCAACCTGTTACGCTGTATGATGACGCAGGGCTTGCCATCGACTTCTTTCCCTTCCCTTACCTGACAAGGGACGCAGAAAACCAAAAAACCATGCCAACCTTGAGTGCAGCCATGGATGCTTTCTACATGGGACGGGATCTGCGCATGCGAATGCAGCAGAAAAGCCTTGGGCTGCAAAAGCACATCAAGAGCGCACTGGAGCGTACCGAAAAGAAAAAAGCCATTATGCTCGAGACCCTCGCCAATGCAGATAAAACAGAGCAGCACCGCATCTGGGGCGATCTGTTGACCGCTAACCTTCATCTGCTGGGCAAGGGCGGCGAAAGCGTTACAGTGCAGAACTATTACGACGAGAGCCTGCCCATGGTGACTATTCCTGTTTCCACCCGTCTAACTCCGGTACAGAACGCACAGAGCTATTATAAAAAATACCGGAAGGCCAAGGTAGCCGAGCAATATGCCGCGCAACAGCTTGTACAGATCGATCGGGATCTGGCACTTTTGGAGGGTGCGCTGGACGATCTGGAAAAATGCGAGACCTCTGCCGATCTGGCGGAGGTGCGGTATGTGCTTACTGAAAACGGCTTTTTGCGCCCGGACGCAAGCCAGCGCAAAAAGAAAAAGCTGCCCGAAGGCAAGCCCTATCGCTTTACTGCTCCCGATGGTACGCTGATCGAAGTAGGCAAGAACTCTATGCAAAACGACCGTCTCACGCTGCATGCCCGTGGAAACGAAACATGGCTGCATGCACAGGGGATCCCCGGCTCCCACGTGATCATCCGTAGTGAAAGCGACCCTGCCGACGAAACGCTGCTCTATGCCTGCAAGCTGGCTGCTTACTACAGCAAGGGCCGAAACCACCCTGCCCTGCCGGTGGACTATACCAAGCGGAAGTATGTAAAAAAGTCCGCCAACGCAGCAGCAGGTATGGTCACATATACCCATTTCCAGACTGCCATCATCGGTCTCACTCCGGCAGATCAGGCGCAGATCATAAAAGCTGCTGCAAAAATGGAATAAGGCGGTGAGCGCAGTGAACGTGACCATTCGTCCCATCACTCCTGAAGACGCGGAGATGTTGCGGGAGATCTACACCCACTACATACTCCATTCTGTAGCTACATTCCACGAGATACCAAAGACACTGGAAGCCTACCGTCAGCAAATCGAGGAGCTTTCTGCCGTATACCCCTTCTTTGCCGCAGAAGCCGACGGACGTTTTCTGGGCTTTGCCAACGCAGAGCCCATGCGACCACAGTCCGGCTACCGTTACACGGTGGAGCTGACCATCTACCTGCATCCGGATGCACCCAAGCATGCAGGCATTGGGCGCAGCCTCTACGAAAAGCTGCTTGCCCGGCTGAAAGAGCAGGGCTTTGTGAATGCCATTGCCTGCATCAGCGGCGAAAACGAAGAGAGCCTTGCCTTCCACCGCAGCTTTGGCTTTGAAGAAATGGCTGTTTTCCCCAAGGTATCCTTCAAGCATGGCCGCTGGCTGGATGCCGTTTGGATGCGCAAGACCCTTGGCTCCACCAATGCGCCACCCGCCGAACCCGTACGGGCAGATCAATTTGCCAAGGCATAAGAAAACCCCGTTCCATAGCCCAGAATAGGCTTGGAACGGGGTTTCTGTACCCTGCGGCGATCAGCTGCCGGAAACGGAGAGTTCGCCGACATAGGCGCTGGGGCTGCCCATGGCGCTGCCGGGGAAGGTAAGATCGTCGGCAAAAGAGCGGATACTCTTGATAAGCTCGTAGAAGTTGCCGGCAACCGTAATCTGTTCCACACTCTTTTCACGCTTGCCATTCTTGATGGTATAGCCCTTGGACAGCAGAGAGAAATCTCCACTGACGGGGTTTGCGCCTGCATGCAGACCGCTGACGCTGGTGATGACCAGACCATCGCCCACTTCGCAAAGAAGCTCATCGAAGCTCTTTTCGCCCTTAGCGAAGAAGAAGTTGGAAGGCTTCACATTCACAGACGAAGCGTAACCGGATTTACCGGCGTTGCCGGTGGTCTCTACACCATCCTTGCAGGCGGTTTTCATATTGTGCAGGAAGGTACGGAAAACGCCGCCATCTACCACCACATGCGCCTTGGAGGCAACACCCTCTGCATCGAAGGGCCGGCTGTTGGGGCCGTTCGGCAGAAGAGGATCGTCGGTGATGGTCACACAGGGAGCAGCGATGGTCTCACCAAGTTTACCTTTCAGCAGGCTCATACCCTTCTGGGCAGACTCCGCAGAGAAAATGCTGCTGAATACACCAAGCAGACTTACCATGGCATCATGATGGATCACTGTCCGATACTTGCCGGACGGAATGGAGGATGCATGCAGACCATCGAGGGAGCGCTTTACTGCTTCCTTCGCCAAAGCATTTACATTGATGGCGTTGATGTCACGGTCGTACACAAGGTGGCCGGAGGAGGAGACAAAGCCGTTATCCTCACTGTTTACTTCGGCCTGCAGTACAGCAATGTTCTCGGTAAAGCTGCGATCCATGCCGTAGGTGTTAACGATACGCACCTTGGCTTTGCTGGTCTCCACCACATTATAGCCGTTCTTTACGCGGGGATCCTCGTTGCGGCAGGCTTCATCCAGCTTGTGCACCATGGCCAGCTTATCGGCGGCGGATACCTGATCCAGTTCGGGGTTGTACAGATCCAGCTCAGGCACCTGATCATCGCCCTTGTGGAGGAATTCGGTGTCGGTATCCTCGCACAGCTGTGCGCTCTCCAAAACGCCCTTGACCAGCTGTGCCACAGACTCATCGTCAAAAGCCTCGGTGGAGGCATAGCCCATGCGTCCGTTCACCAAACCACGGAAACCCAGACCACGGGTCATGTTGGACTGATAATCGATCAATTCGCCGCAGTTGGTAATAACAGAAAAGCTGTCCTTCTCAACAATATAGGCTTCTGCTGCTTCGATACCCGCCTCTTTGGCGGTTTTCATCAATTGTTCCAGAAATGCTTGCATTCTTCTCTACCTCCTCAGGCACGTCCGCCCACGATAATGGACTTGACGCGGATAAAGGGCTGACCCACATTGGTGGGCACACTGCCACTCATGCTGCCGCACATACCCTGTGCCATGGACATGGTACGGCCAACCCGGTCGATCTGCATCAGGATCTCGTTGCCCTTGCCGATGAGGCTGGCACCACGCACGGGAGTGGTGATCTTGCCATCCTTGACCAGATAACCCTCATTAACGGCAAAGTTAAATTCGCCGGTGGCGGGATTCACAGAACCGCCGCCCATCTTGGCTGCGTAGAGACCGTCGCCCATGGTGGAGATCATCTCGGCAGGGTCGTCGGAGCCGCCGGCAATAAAGGTGTTGCGCATACGGGAGGTGGGAGCATACTGGTAGCTTTCGCGGCGGGCGCTGCCGGTGGGTGCCATGCCCATGCGGCGACCGTTGAGACGGTCTACCATGTAGTTCTTCAAAATGCCGTTTTCAATCAGCACCAGCCGACCGGTGGGGGTGCCTTCGTCATCCACATTCTCGCTGCCCCATTCATTGGGCATGGTGCCGTCGTCGATGGCAGTAACGCAGGATGCCGCCACCTGCTGGCCAAGCTTGCCACAGAATTCGCTCATACCAAGAGCTACACTGGTGGCCTCCAGACTGTGACCGCAGGCCTCGTGGAAGATAACACCGCCAAAGCCATCACCAATGACGACCGGCATCGTGCCGGCAGGGCACTCCGGTGCGTGGAGCATCTTTACCGCCGTGGAGGCAGCCTGCCGACCGGTTACTTCGGGATTGACGGTATTGAGGAAATGCTCAAAGCCCTTCAAAGCACCGGGGCCCTCGAAACCGCTCTGGTTCTCGGAGCCGCTGGCTGCGATAGCCTGACATGCCATGCGGGAGTATACACGGGTATCGGTCACAAACAAGCCGTCGCTGTTGGCAATGACCACATCCTGCTCGCTGTCGCGGTAGCTGCAGATGACCTGAGAGATCTCATCGCTGACAGCGCGGGCGCTGTTGTTGGCAGCACGCAGGATATCGGCCTTCAGTTTGGTATCGGTCTGGCTGGGGGCCATGGCCACATAATGAGCATTCCGCACATCCTGCTTGACCAATTGAGCGCACTGGGTGCGTTCCTCCCCCGCCTTTACGGCAGAAGCAGCCTCCAGTGCACAACGAATGAGACCTTCGAGGCTGGTATCGTTGGTATAGGCATAGTAGGCAGTCAGCTTGTAGTAGACACGGATACCCGCACCGTGGATACGCCCGGAGTTAACAGTCTCCAGACGGTTATCCTGCAGCACAAGGGCGTTGTTGCGGCGGTCTTCCATGAAGATCTCGGCAAAATCGCCGCCGGTGGACAGCGCAGCTTCCAGTACGACCTGCGCTGTTGCTTGGTTCAGCATGTGTTTGTCCTCCTTAATAGCGTTATTCAAGAATGGTAGTGATATCCAAAGCGGAAAGGCTTTCCGCTGCAAAAGTGGCTTTGGGGTTGCGGGCGGCACCGCCCACGCCCAGCACACGCATGCCGCCCGCCAGCGCCGCCTCCACGCCGGCATCCGCATCCTCAACAACAAGGCAGTTGTCGGGCTGCAGCCCCAAAAGGTTGGCGGCCAGAAGGAACACCTCGGGATCCGGCTTGCTGCGGGTAATGGCGTTGCCGTCTGCTACGGCATCAAAATAATGATCCAGCTCAAGCTGCTTTAGGATGATCGGCGTATTGCGGCTGGAAGAACCAATGGCAATCTTGATGCCCTTCTCCCGAAGCAGGCTCAGGGTATCCATGGCACCGGGCAGCATATCCTCCGGTGTAAGGCTGCCGATCAGCTCCACATAGTAGCTATTCTTGCGGGTCGCCATCGCTTCCTGCTCGGCAGGGGTATACGTCTTTTGCGCCTTCTCCAGAATAATGGAAAGGCTCTCCATGCGGCTCACGCCGCGCAAGCGCTCATTGATGGTACGGTCAAAGGGGATACCCTCTTCGTCGGCCATCTTTTTCCAAGCCAGATAGTGGCAATTATCGGTGGAGACGATTACACCGTCCAGATCGAAAATGACGCCTTGAACAGGATGGGTCACGGTTGCATCAACCTTTCATTATGGAATTATTTATCAAGAAACCGCCTTAACAGTATACCATAATCGCAAGGAACCATTCAACCGTTTGCGCACGATTTGACGATTGTATACAGTGTTTTCTCTCCCATTACATGCCGTTGCAATTGGCGGAGGAACGTGATATACTAATTTTGGTCAAAGATGGTCTAACACCACTGACCTACGCACCAAGGAGGGATATACCATGCGCCTCAGCGATGCCATCGAACAATTTATCAAGACCATGATGGTGGAGGACGACCACCAGATCGAACTGAAGCGGAACGAGTTGGCAGAGTATTTTCGCTGTGCTCCTTCCCAGATCAACTATGTTTTAGCCACCCGCTTTACCCCGGAGCATGGATATGTGATCGAATCCCGCCGCGGCGGAGGCGGCTACATACGTATTTTCCGCATTGCCCACGACAGCGGCAGACAGCTGCTGTATGCATTGCTGGAACGAATCGGCGACAGCATCGACGAACACGCTGCCGCCAACCTGATCCAGCAGCTCTACGAACGCGAGCTTGCCAGCAAACAGGAAGCGCTGTTGATGCAGAGCGCAGTATCTGCTCAAGCGCTTTCCCTGCCCATTACCATCGAAATGAAAAATGCGCTTCGTGCCAAGATTCTGAAAAGCATGCTGATGCAGCTTGCTCAAAAAGGAATCCAGGGCAGCACCAACGGGGAGGTATGAACATGATCTGTGACGAATGCGGCAAAAATCCCGCCATCTTTTCCGTAACCATCACCACCGGCGGCGATACCAGCAACCGCCATCTTTGCAGCGAATGTATGAAGAAAATGGAAGCCACCTTTACTCAAGGCAACATCCACGGCTTTCTGAGCTCTATCCTCGGCATGCTGGGCGCTAATCAGCAGCAGGAGGAACAGACCGTGTGCAGCCATTGCGGCCTCAGCTACAAAGAGTTTGAGCGTACCGGCAGACTTGGCTGCGCACAGTGCTACCATGATTTTCAGAACGAGCTGAAACCCATGCTGCAGCGCATCCACGGAAGTTCGCAGCACGTTGGGCGCACACCGGCAGGCTACGCAGCGGAAACACAGGACGAAAGCGATGGCGACTCTGCTGCTGTGCCTCACGCGCCCACACCGGAAGAGCTGAATGCACAGCGCATTGATGAGCTTCGCCAAAAAATGGATGAAGCCGTTGCTGTTGAAAACTTTGAAGCTGCGGCACAATACCGAGACGAGATACGTGCTTTGGCGCAGGAGGCAGGTGAGACATCGTGCAGCTGACGGAAAAAAACGTGGTGGTATCAGGCCGTGTGCGGCTGGCCCGCAATTATGCCGATCTGCCTTTTGCCAGACCCGGAAAAAGTGAGCATGCACAGCTTTGCATCGATCGAGCTGTCGAAGCCATGCGCGAAGCCCCCGGCGGACGGTATGAGCTCCGTCTCCTCAGCGAGATATCCGTTACCGACCAGATGGCGCTGGTGGAACAGCACCTGATCAGCAAAGATCTGCTTAAGAACAGCGCATCGGGCGCTGCGCTCATCCGGGATGACCAACGGGTAAGCATCATGGTCAACGAGGAGGATCACCTGCGCATTCAAGCCATCGTGAACGATCTGGATCTGGCAGCTGCCGCAAAGGAAGCCTTTGAGGCAGAGGAAGCGCTGGAGCGGGTGCAGGGTTTCAGTTTCGACCCGCAGCTCGGCTACCTTACCTCCTGCCCCACCAATGCAGGCACCGGTCTGCGCGCGTCGCTGATGCTGCACCTGCCCATGCTGGATCGCTTCAAGCAGATGGGCAGTGTAAACCAAAGCGTTGCCAAACTGGGGCTTACCCTCAGAGGCATCTACGGTGAGGGCAGTGATGCGCTGGGCAGCGTTTATCAGGTAAGCAATCAGGTAACACTGGGCCGTTCCGAAAAAGACATCGTGGAGGCAGTGACCGTAGTAGGCAGGCAACTGATCGCCATGGAAAACCGGCTGCGCCTTCGCTGTCTGCAGAGCCATGGTCTGGAGCTGAAAGATTCCATTATGCGAAGCTACGGCTTGATGCGATTTGCCGTCACCATGGACGAAAAAGAACTGATGCAGCATTGGAGCAATCTGCGCCTTGGCGTTGCGCTGGAGCTGATCCCCCATTCTCTGGAGCAGATCGACCGGCTTCTGACCACTGCACAGGATGCGCATGTACAGCAATTTATCAAGCGGCAACCCGCACAGATGGGTATCAAGGAAGGTCGCTGCAGGCTGATCCGGGAGACCCTGCAGCACATCATCAAAAAGCCGATCCCCCCATCTGCCGCAAACGAAGAATAAAGGAGGGCAATGCCTATGGCTATTTTCGGTCGTTTTACCCAACGCGCGCAGCGTGCGATCTCCGAAGCGCATCAGGCGGCTATCGAACTGAAGCAGGCCTATGTTGGTACGGAGCATTTTCTCTTGGGGCTGCTCAAGGAACCAGGCCCCATGATCGGCAAGCTGCTGCCTGAGCACATCACCTACGATTCGGTCATGGAGCGCATCCGCACCCTGCTGGGTGAGGGCAAGCACGCTCCGAACGGGCGGGTGGATCTGACACCCCGCAGCAAAAAGATCCTTGAAGGGAGCGTGCTGGAAAGCCGCAAGCTGGGGCACAGCTTTGTGGGCACAGAGCACCTCTGGCTTTCCCTTCTCAGAGAAGGCGAAGGCGTGGCGGTGAGCCTGCTGCGAGAGATGCATCTGGATACCCAAAACCTGCAGCGCCAGATCTACGAAGGTCTGAAGGAGAATCAGCCCGATGCCGGCGATGCTTCCGGCGACAGTGAAAACGAGGGCTCCAGGCAGGAGGGCAGCCGTTTAGAGCAGTACTGCCGCGATCTGACCAAAGCTGCACAGGACGGTGAGCTGGATCCGGTGATCGGCCGCAATAACGAGATGGAACGCATCATGCAGATCATGAGCCGGCGTACAAAGAACAACCCAGTGCTCATCGGCGAGCCCGGTGTTGGCAAAAGCGCCGTGGTGGAAGGTCTCGCTCAGTTGATCGTAGCCGGAAAGGTGCCGGAGACCCTCAGCGGCAAGCGCCTGCTTTCTCTGGATCTTGGCAGCATGATCGCAGGCAGCAAATACCGCGGCGAGTTCGAGGAGCGCCTCAAGGATACTGTCAAGGAAGTGCACAAGCAGGGCAACATCATTCTGTTCATTGATGAGTTGCACACCCTGATCGGTGCCGGCAAAGCTGAGGGCAGCATGGATGCCGCCAATATCCTCAAGCCTGCGCTTGCCCGGGGAGAGTTGCAGTGCATCGGCGCTACCACCATCGACGAGTACCGGAAAAACATTGAAAAGGATGCTGCACTGGAACGTCGCTTCCAGCCCGTCACCGTTGGCGAGCCTACTGCCGAGGAAGCTCTCGCCATACTGAAAGGCTTGCGGGATCGTTACGAAGCACACCATAAAGTAAAGATCACCGATGAAGCGCTGGAAGCCGCCGTTACGCTTGCAGACCGGTACATCAGCGACCGTTTCCTGCCGGACAAGGCCATTGACCTGATGGACGAAGCTGCCTCCCGCGTCCGCCTGACCAGCTATACCGCACCGCCGGATGTAAAAGCGCAGGAAGAACGCCTGAAAGCGCTCAAAACCGAAAAAGACGAAGCCATCGGCCATCAGGACTTTGAGACCGCAGCAAAGCTCCGCGATGAGGAACGCGCTTTGAAGGAGGAAGTCGCTCAGGCACGGGCCCAATGGGAGCAGCGCAAAAACGCTTCTCAGGACATAGTGACCGATGAGGACATCGCCCAGATCGTTGCCAGCTGGACCGGTGTGCCCGTTAAGAAAATGACGGAGGACGAAAGCGAGCGTCTGCTGCACATGGAGGAGCTTCTGCACCAACGTGTAGTGGGTCAGGAGGAAGCAATCAGCGCCGTGAGCCGCGCGCTGCGCCGAGCCCGTGCCGGTCTGCAGGATCCCAAACGCCCCATTGGCTCGTTCATCTTCCTCGGCCCCACGGGTGTTGGTAAAACCGAGCTCTGCCGTGCACTGGGAGAAGTGATGTTCGACGATGAAAACGCCGTCATCCGTATCGATATGAGCGAATACATGGAGAAACACAGCGTTTCCCGTCTGGTGGGTTCCCCTCCCGGCTATGTGGGCTATGACGAGGGCGGCCAGCTTACCCAGAAGGTACGCACCAAGCCTTACAGCGTTGTTCTGTTCGACGAGGTGGAAAAGGCGCACCCGGATGTATTCAATATCCTGCTGCAGATCCTTGACGACGGCAGGCTGACCGACAATACCGGCCGTGTGGTCAATTTCAAAAATACCATCATCGTAATGACCTCCAACGCAGGCGCCAGCAGCATCACCTCCACCCGCCGGATGGGCTTTGGCGGCACCATGGATACTGCCCGTGATTACGAAGCCATGAAGGAGAGGGTCATGGCAGAAGTAAAGGATATCTTCCGCCCCGAGTTCATCAACCGTCTGGACGATTTGATCGTTTTCCACGCTTTGGAGCCGGACGACATCAAGCAGATCACCGGTCTGCTGCTTGGCAGCGTCAGCAAGCGCCTTGCAGAACGCGGCATGGAACTGGTCTATGGTGATGATGTGATCGCCAAGCTTGCAGAGGACGGCTACGACCCCAACTACGGCGCCCGCCCCCTCCGCCGTGCCATCCAGCGCAGCGTAGAAGATGCCCTCAGCGAGGAGATCATTGCCGGCAGGATCGCACTTGGCGACAAGGTACGGCTTTATGTAAGCGAAGCAAACAAGATCTGCTTTGAAAAGGCCTCCGCCCGCCCTGATGGCGGACAGCTGACCTCCGAGACCGTAGAAACGGTGTAACACAACAAGCCGACCGTCCTTACATTGGGGCGGTCGGTTTTGTGTTTGGGCTGCATATTTGTCTTGCCTACCAACTGTATACCTGCTATAATGTTTCTGCGCACAAACGTTCGCTTTTTTCAAAACCGATAACGAAGGGCAGCGATACCAATATGAATCTGGATCAACTGATCGGCAATCTGAAACAGGATGCCTCCTTTATGAAATGTGTAACAGAATGGCGTACCCTGCCTGCAACCGACGGTAAATATGCCGATTTTCCCGAAGGGATGGATGATCGCATCAAAGCCGTGCTCGGGAAGCGGGCCATCCACCGGCTGTATACCCATCAGGCAGAATGCTACCGGCTTGCCGAACAGGGGCGGGATTTTGTGGTAGTCACCCCCACTGCCAGCGGCAAGACCATGTGCTACAACCTGCCTGTAGTATCTGCCATCCTTCAAAACCCGGATGCCCGCGCTCTGTACCTGTTCCCCACCAAAGCCCTCAGCGCCGATCAGGTAAGCGGCCTGTACAGCATGATCGAAGAACTGGAGGTGGATATCAAAGCCTACACCTACGATGGCGATACGCAGGGCGCAGCCCGCAAAGCTATCCGTCAGGCGGGGCATATCGTAGTCACCAATCCGGATATGCTGCATGCCAATATCCTGCCCCACCATACCAAATGGGTAAAGCTGTTCGAAAACCTGAAGTACATCGTTATCGACGAGATCCATACCTACCGCGGTATTTTCGGCAGCCATTTGGCCAACGTACTGCGCCGCCTGTTGCGCCTGTGTAGCTTCTACGGCTCCAAACCCCAGTTTATTCTTTGCAGCGCCACCATTGCCAACCCGGCAGAGCTGGCCTGTGCCCTTACCGGGCGCAATATTACAGCTGTTACGGAGAATGGCGCTCCCATGGGCGAGAGACACTTCGTTTTCTACAACCCGCCCGTTATCAACCGGCAGCTGGGCATCCGCAAGGGCGTTGTGCCGGAGGTTCGCCATGTTTCCGAAAAGTTGCTGAGCAACGGGATCCCCACCATTGTATTCTGCAAAAGCCGCATACAGGTAGAAGTGCTTACCCGTTATATGAAGGACTGTGTAAAGGATGCTTACGGCTTCTCCGGCCGTGTGCGCGGGTACCGCGGCGGTTATCTGCCGGGAGAGCGGCATGCCATCGAACGGGGGCTGCGTGCAGGTGAGGTGGATATGGTCATCTCCACCAATGCGCTGGAGCTCGGCATCGACATCGGATCCCTTTCTGCATGTGTTCTCTGCGGATACCCTGGTACCATCGCCAGCACATGGCAGCAGGCTGGTCGTGCAGGCCGGCGGAAGGATACAGCGCTTACCATCATGGTGGCCTCCTCCGCACCGCTGGATCAGTACATCATCGAAAACCCGGACTATTTCTTCAACGCTTCACCGGAGCATGCGCTGGTGCAGCCGGATAATCTCTATGTGCTCACCTCCCACCTGAAATGTTCCGCTTATGAGCTGCCCTTTGAAGAAGGAGAAAACTTCGGCAACGTGAAGGATACCGACCAATTCCTTGAATATCTAACCGAAAGCAACATTCTGCGCCATCTGGATGGAAAATACTACTGGATGGAAGAAGAACTGCCCTCCGGCGAGATCAGCCTGAGAAGTGCAACGGCAGAAAACTATGTAATCATCGATATCACCAATCCGGCTCATCACCGTGTGGTAGGTGAGATGGATCGGTTTACTGTTCCCATGCTCCTCCACGAGAATGCGATCTATATGCACGAGGCGCGCCAGTATCAGGTGGAAAAGTTGGATTACGATGCCTGCAAGGCCTATATCCGCGCGGTGGATGTGGACTATTATACCGATGCGGATATGAATGTGAGCCTCCACATTCTGGATAATCTGGAGCAGAAACAGCTGCCCAACGGCGTTGCGCTTACGCTGGGTGAGCTTCGGGTGAGCACCATTGTAAAAATATTCAAGAAAATGAAGCTGGACACCCACGAAAACCTCGGCTTCGGTGTAGTGCGTCTGCCGCAGACCGATATGCATACCGTTGGTATGTGGTGGACGATCCCCGACAGCCTTACCCGTAAGTTTACCAACGATGATCTGCAAGGGGCGCTGGTGGGTGTCAGCAATCTGCTGGGGATCGTTGCGCCGCTGTATCTGATGTGCGCTACCAGAGATGTGCGGGTGGTCTATCAGGTCAAGGCCCCCATCACCGATAAGCCTACCATCTTCCTCTACGATTCCTTCCCCGGTGGTGTGGGTCTGAGCGAGAAGGCCTATCAGATGCAGGAGATGCTTTTGGAAGAAGCGCTGAAGATCGCGCAGGGCTGCAGCTGTGAAAACGGTTGCCCCGCCTGTGTAGGCCCGCTGGCTGAGATCGGTGCCGGCGGGAAGGAACGTGCCATTGCCGTATTGAAGGAGCTGCTTGCCTGATGGCCGGATTATTGAACAAGCTGCGCATGATGGATGCAGCCGGTAAGAAGCCGGAGCCCAAGGCCGCAGCAAGCGGACTCCATGCATCCGGCTTTTACCGTAAGGATCATCTCTACCCTGTAACCATTTTCTGCGACCGCCGCCATGCAACGCCGGATATTCTTGAAAAGGTATTCGAATGTACATTTCCGGCAAAGGTAAGTCCGGAGGATATCCTCTTTCTGGATACGGAGACGACCGGTCTTTCCGGCGGCGTGGGAACCATCGCCTTCCAGATCGGCCTTGGTTACTTCACTGCTGCCGGTTTCGTGGTGGAGCAGATGCTGATCCATGACTATCCTCAGGAGGCAGATATGCTGCGCCTGCTCACCAGCCGCATGAATCGCTTCCCCATCATATGCACCTTCAACGGTAAAAGCTTCGATGTACCGCTCCTGCGCAGCCGTCTGGTCATAAACCGCATGAGGGAGGATACCATCCCCGCGGTGCATGCCGATGTTCTGTATCCCGCCCGGCGGCTGTGGAAGCTGCGACTGCGCCAGTGTACGCTGGGGAGACTGGAAAACCAGCTGCTTGGGGTGGAGCGCGAAGATGACCTGCCCGGTGCCATGGTGCCGCAAGCCTATTTTCAGTACCTGAAGGATCGGGACTTTGCTCCCATGGAAAAAGTACTGGAGCACAACCGGCAGGATATCGTCAGTCTGGCGCAGTTGTTTTACGAGCTTTGCCGCCTGATGGCCCAGCCGGAGGAGAATGCCCAGCCGGAGGATCTGCTCTCCCTTGCCCGTATGTGCGAGAGAACGGGCGATGTAAATCGGGCGACCAAATGCTACAGGCTCTGCGCCAAGGGCAGCACAAGGGCTGAAGCATTCAAAGCCATGTCCATCAGCGCCAAACGGCTGGGGCAACACGAGACAGCCTACAAGCTTTGCAAAGCCATGCTTGCCCGTGGAGATGACCCTATCTATGCTTATGAGGCGCTTGCCAAGCTGTGTGAACATCAGTTGCGGGATCCAGAGCAGGCAATGCACTACACGCGCCAGGCTTTGCTCCTGCTGGCCGAACCCAGCCTGCAACGTACCGAAGCGACCACCGAAAAGCAGACTGCCCTCCAGCATCGCTATGCAAGGCTCCGCCGCAAGCTTACAGCCAAGCAACAACAAGAAGGATGAGCCTTGCCTGTACCGACGGCAGGAGTTACCGTCCCCCTGTCGAATGTATATATTGTTATGCACTTTTGCGCACTGCGCTGCCGCATAGATCGTCAACGGACGCAACACTTGGAAGGAGAAGATCATTATGGGATTCCTTACCGTATTCAAGGCTCAGAAGGCCAGAAAAGCCCATCAGGAAGGCCGTACCGAAGAAGCCATGAAGCTATATCAGGAGGTGCTGGATGAGGGCAACCGCGACCCTGCCATCATTCTGCCCTACAGCGTACTGCTGATCCGCAACGGAGAGTACGCCAAGGCACGCGAAATGCTGGTGGAGAACCAGAAGCTGCCCATGAATCCCGACCAGAAAAACCAGCTGTTTGTCAACTACGCCGCCTGTGTATATAAGATGGGCGAGCTGCAAAAGGGCATCGACCTGCTGGAGCGCCAGCATCAGAAGCAGCCCAGCGGCATGGTCTACGAGACGCTGGGATACCTCTACATCGAAGCCGGCGATGCCGAAAAGGCGATGGCCTACAACACCGAAGCCCTCGAGTACGATGAAGAGGATGCCATCACGCTGGATAATCTGGGCCAGCTCCACTATCGCCTGCTGGGCGATAAGGAGACCGCCAAGGGCTATTTTGAAAAAGCACTGGAGATCAAGCCCGGGCAGATCGATACGCTGTATTTTCTCGCCCAGTACGATCTGGAGGCCGGTGATCGGGAAGCCGCCAAGGAGAAGCTGGAAAAAGCGATGGAAGGCCGTTTTTCTCCCCTCAACTATGCCAGCAAGGATATGGTGCAATCCCTGCTGAACAGCCTGAACGCCTGATCTGTACCAAAGCACAGCCCGGTGGCAGACGCCATCCGGGCTTCTTTTTCGGGGTGATATGATGCATTTTGTTACTGCGAAGGGTATTCTCTCCCAAAGCAACGGTATGAACATCTACCGGGGCTGCACCCATGGCTGCATATACTGCGACAGCCGCAGCACCTGCTACCAGATGCCCCATGCCTTTGAGGACATCGAAGTGAAGCAGAATGCCCCCGCACTGCTGGAAGCTGCCCTGCGCAGTAAACGAAGGCATTGCATGATCGGCACCGGTGCTATGTGCGACCCGTATATGCACTGCGAAAAGGAGTTGGAGCTGACCCGACAGTGCCTCTCCATCATACACAAATACGGTTTTGGAGCAGCGATACAGACCAAAAGCGATCTGATCCTGCGGGATATGGATCTGCTTGACGCCATCAATCGGAAGGCAAAATGCGTGGTTCAGCTCACACTCACTACCTTTGATGAGGAACTGTGCCGTATTCTGGAGCCTGATGTCTGCACCACCAAGCGGCGTTATCAGGTGCTCAAGGAGATGCAGAAGGCGGGCATCCCCACAGTGGTGTGGCTTTCCCCCATCCTGCCGTTTATCAACGATACGCAGGACAATCTCACCGGCATACTGGACTACTGCCTCGATGCCGGTGTGAAGGGCATCATCTGCTTCGGTTTCGGCACCACCATCCGGGACGGGGACAGGGAATACTTCTATCAGGCGCTGGATAATCATTTTCCCGGTATGAAGGAGCGCTATATACAGCGTTACGGCACAGCCTACGAGTGCACCAGCGACCAACACCCGGATCTGATGAACACCTTTCTGAAGGTAACTGCGCAACACGGGCTGATGAATGCTCCCAGCGAGATCTTTACCTATCTGCACACCTTTCCTTATGCAAAAACAGAAGGCGAGCAGCTCAGTATGTTCTGAGCTGCCCGCCTTTGCTTTATCGCTCGATCTGGTAGATCACGTACTGGCCGGGCATGGTATACAACTCAAAGACAGTCTCTTCTTCGGTGGTGTACAGGGGCAGGATGCGTCTGGGTGCCCCGTTTGCATCCTTTTGCGTGGGCGTGAGCAGTGCAGAGGCCTTGCCCATAACATGGATCTTTGCAAGGGCGGGTTGTGCGCCCCACTCCACATAGGGGTAGAGGATGAAGCTGCTGTTGTCGTACACAAACAGGCTCATCTGTCCCTCCGCCTCCAGATACACGCCGCCAACGGGGAATTCGGCATGCAGACGGGTGAGCACTTCACAGGGCAGTTTGTACACATCCGGGAAGCAATCGGGAATGGTGAGCGTATACATCTGCCCCTTCCCATAGGTATCCTTCAGCAGGATGCCATAGCTTTCCTGACCGCTGCCCACCTTGACCAAAGCCCAAGTTGCATTGTTTCGGAACTCCGCCACCGGCACCGTGATCTCTTCCCGCCCTTTGGGGAAGGTGAGAAGGGAGCGGCCATTCTGCGGCAGGGTCTCGATGCGGTAGTCTCGTCCACTGATGCGGCGGCCCCTCATGCGCACAGAGGTGATGCGGTAGATGCCCCGATCTTCGGTCGCTTCCACAAAACCGCTGGTAACGATGGCCTTGCCGCCGTTTGCCACATAGTTTTCCAGCTTATCTACGATATCCATATCGCAGGCTGCAGCGCGGGTGAGCAGGATCGCAGGAGCCTCAGCGGGGAAATAGGGCGTGCATACGATCGGGAAGCCGACCATACCGAGGAAGTCCTGAATGTTGTCCTCGCCCTGACTGTTATCGGGCAGATAGCAAGCGATGCCGATGGGGTTGCCTGCATGATCCAGCGTTTCATCCAGCCGATCCAGCTGGAAGCCAAGAGCAGGGACACGCATGGTATCCACCAGCGACTGGAAGCAGAACATCATCAGTTCTTTAGGCTTGGAGAAAGCGGTCAGATATGCCTGCTCCAGATACTGCTCCATCACATGCAGATCATAGGGATCAAACCAACCGCCGCCATTGTGGCCAGGCCACATGTTTTCGAAATAGGTCATCAGACTGTAGCTCAGATAGCGGGGCAGGTGCTGGTCGGTGGTCACATAGTCGCGGGTCTCGGTACCGGTGTAGACATTGCTGAACAGCTTACGCTGTTCGGCGGGATTGTAGCCGGTCTCTTGATAGCTCTCTGCCCAGTTGGGATACTTGATGGTGATCTGTACATCCGGGTTCTTTGCCCGTGCGGGCCCGATGATGTATTCCCTGCTGACACGTTCCATCAGGGCGAGGCGGTACTCCTGCCAGCTGCCATCGGTGATGCCGTGCTCTGCGTTGTAGGCATCCCGTCCGGCACGGCAGGCTTCGCAGGTACAGTTGGTAAAGAAGAAATCGTCGATGATGAATTCGTTGAACTGTTCGCCGAGGAAAGCGCACACCTCTTTGAGACGCTCCGTCATCTTGGGATCGTTATAACAGAAGGTATCGAACAGGCGCTGCTTGGGCGCATCACCTTCCGGCGTGCGGATGGTCGTGGTAATGCCGCCCGCTACCTCAACACCGTTTTCTTCGAACACCGCACGGCAAAGATCCACCTGCTCGCGAGACGCAAACTCACCGGAACGGAAGGGCTCAAGATACACCTTATCAAGCCGCATATGGTGCTTGAAGAATGCGATCTCCTTCTCCAGCTTTTCCCGGGTCTCGGTAATGGTCCCGTGTGCAACAAAATAGACCACTAATTTGAAATTGCGATAGTTACCCATAGCGCATCCTCCTGATTATTCGGTTTTACCGAAGCTGTTGGAAGCATTATAGCACATCCACCCGGAATAACAAGACCCATTTTGCTTGCACACATTCTATTTGCGCAAAAAAACCGGCAGCGCAAGTGCGCAGCCGGAGCGAAAGGAAACCGATCATTCGATTACATAGTAGTCCTCGATGCTGTTGTAGTAGAAACCGTTGTAATACGGCAGAGAGTCCACAGCCAACAGATGGCTGCCACCTTCCAGAGCTTTGTGAATGAGCACCAGACCGCCCATTTCGATGGCGATCTGCTCCTTGCCATACAGCACATCCAGAAGTCCCCAGCACATATTGTTCTTTTCGTCGATGTCCTCCGGCAGTGGCAGACCCACTTCTGCGCAGGCCAGCATGAAGGCGTAGCCGGATGCCTGAATGGTGAGCTCGGAGGCCTCCGGGCTGTAGGTGAGGGACATGTACCAGTGATCCTCGTTCTCCTCAAGGCCAGTCCCCAACCCAAGCGTTACGGTATTCTGCTGGCTGTAGGCACCGCCGTGGATTACGCCTACATTGTCGTAGCTGTAGGTGAAGCTACTGTCGGTGTACTGGATCAAACCTGTGCTGCCCACCATATCGATCTCCGGCTCAGATTTGCAAAGAGAAAGCATGTAGCTAAAGAAGGCATCGCTGATCGTGATGAGCGTGTCGCTGGTATAGATCTGCTGTGCAAGTGCCGTTGGGATGGCAGCAAACAGCAGCACAATAAGAGCCAGAGAGAGGCAGAGCATTTTTTTCATTGTACAAGACCCCTTTCGTGAACGATTATGATATATCAAAGCGCCATAGTCCATCAGGCGTAAGATAGATGAGCAGTGTATCATCAAGATACAGAATGCGGCTTGGTTGGGAGATCAGAACTGTCTGACGGCTCCAGTCATTGGTTCGATAGAGCCATGTATCCTCCGCCCCGGTAAAGGCGAGCCAGCGCTCATCCTCCGTCAGGTAGAGCCGGTGCTGGTTTTCTTTCTTCAGCATGGCGTTGATGTCCGTCTCTGCCACGTTGTGAGCAAAAGTAGCCTCCAGTCTGCCATCAATCAGATTCCACACATGCAGACCACTTGCGGGATACAAAAGCCTGTTGCTGCTCAGCAGCATGGGCAGTGCATCGCAATTCGTACCCTCCGACAGGAAACCTGCTGTCTTAAGCCCTTCAAGATCAAAGATCCATGTACCGTATTGCAGGCCGCTGAGCAGGGTATTCCCCGCGCCAAAGGTAACATACTGCTGCCGGTATGCAGAAGCGATGCCATTGGCAACAGTGATCAGATCAAAGACCGGCACATCGTTATTGTTGATGCTTTGGCTTTGGGCAACCAGCTTGCCATCCCTGCCGCTGAAAACACTGGTAGAAAGCTGATATTGACTTTCTCCCTCCTCTGAGACACGCTCGACCGCAGCTACCCATTGACCGTCTGCCGAAAGATCGTAGGCGATCTCATAGGCACTGGAGTCTGCTGCATGTACTTGATCGGACACGGTCGCAATAGGCTGCAGTGTCTCCCCTTCCAAAAGGTGGAGACGGAAGGGCTGATTTCCGAACAGCACATCCGCCTTGGAAAGCAAGGCTATGCGGCTGCCATTATCAGAAACCTTGACAGAGCAGAACAACTGACCGCCTTCCGGCGTAACGGAGCGCAGCAGACCGCCGTTGGCATCATACAGGAGCATTTCCCGGTCCGACAACGCCAGCACGCGATCTTCTCCCGCCCATACGCCGCAGATCTCGCCCGAAAGCGTGTGCTCGCCGATCAATTCTGTGCCTTGCCAGATAAGTAGACGCTCCCCTGCGCCCTGCACTATCAACCGCCCATCAGGCCCTGCTGCACTGTGTACAGCGGTGCCTGCCGGAATACTGCCAGCCATGCGGATTCCAGGATGCGTGAGCGGATAAAGGAAATACGAACCGTTGTGCGCCATTGCCATGTAAGATGAGTTGGCCGAGAATACTGCACTCTCCCGCAGTGCTTCAAGCCCGGCAGAGATGGCATAACGCCGTATCTGCTCGCCCTCCACCTCCACAACACAGGTCTTACTGCCTGCTCGCGCCGCAAGCACATCCATACTGCCGGTATGTGCGACAAGGGTATAGCTTTCACCCTCCTGTACCGGGATGGGCAGCCATGCACCATTTGATAAACTGAAACGGTAAAGCTCAGATTCATTCAGCGTAATATACAGAACAGCACTGCCGGGCAGATACTCCGCTCCGGTCAGCCTTTTGCCGGTGCACACCGCCGAAAACGCAGCTGCGTGAGGCACCGGATGCATGGTTTTCAGATCCACCAGCTGCATGGAACGTATCCCTTCCTGTGCAGCAGAAAACAGCAGAACATAGCTGCCGCATTCCACCCAGCTGCAGCCCTGCATGTCCGGCACTTCCAACACGGCACCGTCTGCCAGATCGGTGATGGTAACAAGGCCGCTGACCGGCTCACACGCAATCGTGTAGCGCATATGCGAAAGCGATCTGAGAGTGCTGCTGCCGCCCTTCACGTTGCGGGGCATACGGTTCTTGGGAATGACAACAGGCTCCGTTTCTCCCAGCGTATAGAAAACATGGTTTCCGCTGCCTGTCCAGTGGAAGGTATCCGCGGCGATAAACTCGAAGGCTTCCACCTCGCAGGGCTGATTCATTTTGCCCAAAAGCTCTCCGGGAAAGCTGAAAAGCTTCTCTCCGGTGGCGGTATCCCATGCAGAGAGTTCATCGTTACTGTTGTAATAACCAGCGCCATCCCGCCATGCGCTGATCATCGTGCCGTCAGGGCTGAAAAGCGCATCCACAACACCGCCCAGATAGCCCATCCTTGCATCGTTTTGGTCATAAGCGGTACTGGCTGCCAGCTCGCAAACCGGTGTATCGTTCTCCATATCCCACAGCCAAAGACGGGAGCCCTCCAGTCCCGGCAGGTAGAAACTGACCACTGCGGCGTGTACGCCGTCAGCGCATACATCCACGATCTGGTGGGCATGCTGGGATACCTCGTAGGTCATAACAAGGCGGCCCTGCATATCGAATTTTTGTACAGTGTTATCGGTGATCACCATCACACAGGAGCCATCCGCTGTAAAGAGCAGGCGGCTGTCGGCTGTTACCGGCGCAAGGCTGACCATCGGCTGGTATTTGGGGTGGATCCGGGAGAGCAGCTGCAGTTCGCGTGCGTCCTCAAGGATGCCTTTCTGCATCAAGGGCACATAAGCCTCCTGCACACCGGCTACCTGTTCCCCGCTACCGAGCCTGTTGCCCTGCTTGAAGGTGCTTTCTGCATAAACAAGCTGCTCACGCAAGCCCGCCTGCTTTACCTTGAGTGCCTCCCACGTAATAAAGCCGCCCAGTGCAAGAGAAGCAGCCAGACCACCGCATAGCGAAACAATAATACGGCGGTTTTTCCGATCCTGATCGTGGGAACGCAGGGAAGAAAGCTCCAGCTCCAGTATAGAGGCGATCAGCTTGAGCACAGTCTCCTTGCGCTTCTTGTGATTCATGGTTATGCCAAGGGGCATATTCTCGCCCATGGCCTTGATGGACGGAGGCAGACATTCTTTTTCCGGGTCATTGGAGTTGGCTTCGCCATCCACGATCAGCGGCAGAATGCGGGAAGCCGGGTTGCCTGCCGCCAGAAAAGACTCGATCTCGTAGTCGATATACTTGGGCGATACCTGCATATGCCGTGAACAGATCACGATCAGGTATTTGCTGCGCCTGATCTTATCCAACAGATGCTCTTTAACATTTTTGCCGCCTGCCAGATCGGTCTCGTCGCGGAAGATCGGCATAAGGCGTTTGGGCGCATCGTTTGCTCTGCAGATCTGATTGGGCAAACGGTAGTATTCCAGCTGCCTTTGTACCCACTTTGCCCAGTATTTGTCCAAATGCTTATAACTGATGAACGCATAATAGTCGTACCGTTTCTGGTTTTCGACTAAATAGACATCATGCTTACTCTTCATCCCGGGCCACCTCGTTGCTTGCAAACGATCATCACACGATCTGCTGCGATTATAGCAAGTAAAGCACCACACTGTCAACAAATGCGCATATTGCGTTCCTCAAGCGCCCTATGCTATAATACACACCAGTAATGCACAGGAAAAAGCATAGACATGTCATCTATGCTGAACATTTCCGTTCGTTTATCGGTCACGGCCCCACCGGTGATACTACTGATCTAAGGAGAAACACCATGCAACACAACCCATTTATCGTACGGATGCCCTTCTCGGCAATGCTGCTTCTTGCTGCCGTTTTGCTGACGATCGGCCGTTTCCGCAACAACAAAAAATCTGCCATCCGCCTGACGGCGATCACCCTTCTGGCGATCATTTCGGTGGCAGTCATCCGCATGCCCATCTATCTGGACCGTGGTTTGTCCCAGATGGACAGCACTGTTCAGAGTGCGGTGGTGGGCATCCAGACCGTTGGTATGGGTGGCGATTTGGATAGTGCCATCGACAAGGGTATTGAGCTGATCGATGGTGTGCTGCCCTCAAACATACAGGAAGCTTCCTTTTATGCACGGTTCTATGTTTCTTACTGCATCGTTCAGTATGCATTGTGCCCGTTTCTGTGCGCATTTGCGCTTACCAAAACCATTACCTCTGCACTAGGGCGTTTTTGGCTTCGCTGGTTCCACAGGGGGCCGGTATTCTTCTTTTCCGATCTAACACCGGAATCGCTCCTTTTGGCAGAAAGCATCCAGAAAACGCTGGAAGAAAACAACCAAAAGGCCTTTATCTGCTTTGCTTCCACAGACGGCAAAAGCAGCCCGGCGCTGGAAGCAAAGCAACCCAATGCCACCTTCAGGAAAGTGCTGTATTATCAGGAGACGCTTACCTATAAGCTGCTGCCTGCAAATGCTTCCTATGTAAATTGCATTCTGTGCCACCCCTCCGAAAAGCACAACCTGAACCGCTTGATGAATTTGCTTGAAAGCAGCAGAAACACCGCATGGACCCGAAAGAGCCGTGCGCTGCACTACTTTATTTTCGCAAATTCCCGCCATGCAGAGAAGGTCGTGGATGAGCTTGCAGAACAGCACATCCGTCAGAATAAAAAAGACAAGCCGTCTGCGGATGCAACATCGGAGCAGGAAAGCAAGACGAGCCCGCAGAACCGGATCATCTGCATGCTCAATATGAAGGATAACCTTGCTATGGACATACTGGACAAGCATCCGCTGTTCGATTATGTTACCAGAGATGAAACGGGTAAGGGCAGGTTGAACGTCCTTATTGCCGGCAGTACACAGCTTGCCAACCGTTTTCTGCGCAATTGCATCCCCTGCGGTCAGCTGAACGATTGCGAGCTTACCGTAACGCTGGCAGATACGAATGCAGAGGCTTACAAACAGAAGCTGCACCGCACAGTACCCATGCTGGCAAACGATTCCGAACTGATACACCGCTGTGTTACAACACGTTTTGAGCCTCTGAGTGACCCCATGGCCGTAGCGGCAGACGAGCTGGTGAAGGATATTCACTACATTCTGCTTGCCTACGATGATGATAAGCTGAACATTGAGGCCGCAAGACAGATCCAGCTGCTGATCGAGCGGCAGAAGCTCGTAGACCCCGAGCGTGCAAAGCAAAAAATCGCTGTTATCTACAATGTGGAGGATCCTCTGCTGAGTGATGTGTGCCAACGCAGTTTACCCAACCTTGTAAGCACCCCCGGCGAGCATTGCCAGATGTACCCTGTGGGCAATCTGCGTCAGCAGTACAGTGTAGAGGTGCTTTTCGGTCACGAGCTGCTGCGCAAGGCTTTCTTCATTAACTGCATTTACAGCGATCGGCTTGATCTTCTGAAATCCGCGCCCGATTACAACAAGATGCGTCTTGCTTTTATTTCTTTCATGAACAGCTCCTACGACAGGCGCTCTTCCCTTGCGGCTGCTTTGCAGATCAAATACCGCAACCATGTGCTGACCTCAGCCGCAGATCCCGCCGGCGCAGAGAGGTTGTTGGCCTATGTGGAGCATTATCGTTGGGTTTCCTACTCCATGCTGGATGGTTTCCTGAAGCCGACCGATGAGCAGATGAATGCCTATTTCTACACAGGCAGCAACTCCCACCGCAGCCTTGAATTGTCACTGCACCCCTGTATGGTGACAAGCGAAAAGGACATGTTCGCCGATCCTTACATCGAGAATGCGTCAAAGGATGAGTTGGATCTTCTTTCCGTGAAGGTACACAAGCTTGCCGTAAAAAAACTTCGGGAAGTATATGCCGACCAGCCGCAGATCCTTAAGCAACTGGACGAGGATCTGGCCTCGGGCAGCAACTCCCTCAAGGAAAAGATTGAAAGTTTACTGCCCGCTGCCTCCGAAAACGAGAAGAAATATGCAAAACGTTTGGCATCAGCTGTCTTTACCAACTTCAAGAAAAGCGATATGAGCATTGTACAGCAAACGAACAATATCCTGACCGCCGCCGGTAATCCCGCCACGAAGGATGTGTTGCTTCTGTTCTGGCTCAATTCCAAATGATCCGTTTTCCAAAACAGGCTTGCCGCCGAGTACGGCAAGCCTGTTTTTTCCGCTTATCAAAGGGAGAGCTTCTTCTGCATCATGCCCAGCGCAAAGCCCGCATAAGCGGTCGCACCGTAGGGCAGCGCCTCTTCATTGAAAACCACAGCCGGATGGTGCAAGGGATATTCCGACAGCCCTCCGGCTGCAATCGCCAGCATGAGTGATGGCAATTGATGGCTGATGTAAGAAAAATCTTCCGAACCCACCGAAGAGGCGGCAGCACCCCGCAATGCATCTGCTGAAAGCAGAAAACCATCACCTACAGCAGCAGACAGCATCTGTCCCGCTGCCTGTACCAATGCAGGATGATTGATCAGCGTCGGGCAGCCGCTGAGCCACTTGATCTTTGCATCCGCCCGGAAAGTCTGCGCTACCATGCCCGCAATCGCTTCAATGCGCTCTTTCAAATATTGCTGGACCTCCTGCGAATAGCTGCGTACGCTGCCCCGCAGGCATGCAGCATCCGGCATCACATTGGCGGCGCTTCCCGCCTGAAAGGCAGAAACCGTGAGCACATGTGCCTCACTTGGCGCAAGCTCCCGGGTACTGACAGCCTGTAATGCTGTTACAATATGAGCACCGGCATTAATGGGATCGATTCCGTTATGAGGCATAGCACCATGGCTGCCCATGCCCTTTACCTCGATTTCAAAAAAGTCTGAAGCCGGAGCACTGACACCGGCGGGCGGGATAATGATGGTTCCGGGCTGTATCTCCTTCCGGTTCATCACATGGAGCATCAGAGCCGCCTGTGGGCTCGCTTTTTCCAACAAGCCATGTGAAAGCATATCCACTGCTCCCGCCAAAAGCTCCTCTGCCGGTTGAAACATCAGCAGTACACTGCCGCTTAATGTGCTCTCCCGCTGTTTCAACAAAGCAGCAGCACCAAGCAGCATAGCGGTATGCAGATCGTGCCCGCAGACATGTGCGTTGCCGTTACGGCTGGCAAACGGCAATCCGCTCTCTTCCGGCACAGGGAGTGCGTCCATATCGGCGCGCAGCAGAATGCAGGGCTGTCCGCTGCCGATAAGCGCCGTAAGCCCCGAGCGTCCGATTGGCTCCGGGTGACAGCCCAACTGTTCGAGAACAGTTCTTACATAAGCATAGGTATTGGGAAGATCAAAGCCCGTCTCTGCTGTCTCGTGCAGCCTGCGCCTGTGCGCAACAAGTTTATCCCGAATTGAAAAAGCATCTCTCAGCAATGTTTGCATAAAGAATCCCTCCCGTTACGGATAGGGTACCCGTATACAGGAGGGTTATTCTGTCGTTGGGACATATTTACCAGAGCTTTTCTTCCGGCTGCAAAACGCTGCCATCTGCATAACGGATCTCCAAGGTGCCGTCCTGCAAAACAAAAGCATATTGGTTGGGGCCTGCGCAAAGCGCCAGCACCGGCATGCCGAAGTCGAACGTACACTTTACATGCTTGTCGAAGGCACAACTCAGTACCTTCCCATCTTTGGTCAATGCCAAAGCAGCATTCTCACCTGCGCTGATGCGTGTAACATCCTTCCACGCAGGCAGGGTGATGCCACAGCTTTGTACGCTTCCCGCTGTGTCGATGCCCATAGAATAACCCCGGGAGACCGATGCAGTAATACAGTCGTTTGCAAGCGCGAGGCCGGGATGGGAAGCGTGGTTTACACCACTGCTGCGCACGATCAGACCATAGCTGCCGGCTGCGATCTTTTCTACTCCCATCAGATCCATCACAAAATCATAGAGATTGAAGCCGACCGTCATTACCTGCCCGTTGCGCAGAAGTACGCAGGTATTCCATGCATTGGCTGCGATTTGCTGCACATCGCCAAAGAGCGCCACATCGATCTGGCCGTGGGTATTATCACCGCAAGCGACTACCCGCCCGTCCTCGGTAAGACCGACGGTATGGTAAGCACCGGCGGCTACTGCAACGATGTTGCGCCACCCGCCCACATCGCACTGACCGTAGGTATTGTCGCCATATGCCAGTACCGTGCCGTCCGTTCTGAGAAAAACAGCATGGTGGTATCCGACAGCCACACTTCCCTCCGGCAGAACGGTGGGTACCGGCGTAGGCGCAGGGGTAGGGATCGGGGTGGGCGTCGGTACGGGGGTAGGGGTAGCAGTGAGCTGC
>JAZQHO010000196.1:0-2208 GCA_045540635.1 Candidatus Limiplasma sp. | reverse complement strand
CAACCCGCAGTTCCGCTGCGAGCAACAGGGTGGGGCTCCGCGCCCCACACCTGCGGTTACTCTTTTGACGCAAAAGAGTAACCAGAAAACAGCGACACGTTCGCTTTGGTCAAATCCCTTGATTACCCTTTCCCGGGGCGGCGGTCGCAATCAACGGTTCATCCGCAGAGGCAGGTCTCACTCCGTGCCTGTCGGATTAAGCAGTGCTCCCTTCACCCGCCCCGAAAAAGGGCAGGGGATTTGACGTCGCTCTCTACCGTCGCGTGCGGGCCGGCTGTTGGCTGCGGAAGCATCTCTTGCCTCCCGAACAGGGTTGCCGGGGCTGAGATCCCCTTCTAAGCCTCCCCTGTAGATGGGGAGGTGGGGCAGCGCCCACCCCCAGCCTCCCCTGTGTAAGGGGAGGTGGCGCGAAGCGCCGGAGGGGTTGTACGCCCCGCGGGAAGCCAACCCGCACAGCCTCCCCTGTGTAAGGGGAGGTGGCGCGTAGCGCCGGAGGGGTTGTATGCCCCGCCTCAAATCATCCATCTGCCCCCATCATCAACAAAGTAGGTGCAAAACCATGCGTACCCCATCCCCGCGCCCTGCCAATGCCATCACCGAGGGCGTTATCTGGAAACAACTGCTTTCCTTCTTTTTCCCCATCCTGCTGGGTACCTTCTTCCAGCAGCTGTACAACACCGCCGATGCCATCATTGTGGGCAAGTTCGTTGGCAAGGAGGCGCTGGCTGCCGTGGGCGGCGCTACCGCTACGCTTGCCAACCTGCTGGTGGGCTTCTTTGTGGGTCTCTCCTCCGGCGCTACGGTCATCATCAGCCAGCACTACGGCGCACGCCGGTACGATGAGGTGAGCCGCACCGTGCATACCGCCGCCGCCCTGACGCTGACCGGCGGTGTGGTCATCATGGCGCTGGGTCTCATCTTCTCCCCCGCCATGCTCCGCCTGATGGGCACCCCCGATGATGTGCTGCCCGGGGCGGTCACGTACCTGCGGATTTACTTCCTCGGCATGGTGCCCTCGCTGGTGTACAACATCGGCACCGGTGTGCTCCGCGCCGTGGGCGACAGCCGCCGCCCGCTGTATTTCCTCATCAGTGCCTGCATGGTCAATATCCTGCTGGATATCATCATGGTGGTGGGGCTGGAGATGGGCGTGGCGGGCGCTGCGCTGGCTACCATCCTCAGCCAGCTGGTCAGCGGCGTGCTGATCCTCCTCAGCCTGCTCAAGACCCACGATGCCTACCGGCTGGAGCCCAAAAAGATCCGCTTCCACGGGGATCTGCTCTCCCGCATCGTGCGCATCGGCCTGCCCGCCGGTCTGCAATCGGTGATGTACTCCCTCTCCAATCTGATCATCCAGACCGCCATCAACGGCTTCGGCACCGATGTGATGGCAGCGTGGACGGCCTACGGCAAAATGGACGGCCTGTTCTGGATGACCATACAGGCCTTCGGCGTTGCCATTACCACCTTTGTGGGGCAGAATTTCGGCGCGGGGCAGTATGACCGCATGCGCCGCAGCGTAAAGGTCTGCTTCGGCATGGCGGCGGCGGCCACGGTAGCGCTCAGCGGCGTGCTGCTACTGATGGGCGGTGTGCTGCTGCGGCTCTTCACCGGCGACGGGGCGGTGGTGGAGTACGGGCTCAATATTATCCACACGCTGGTGCCGTTGTATTTTACCTACATCACCATCGAGATCCTCTCCGGCGCTGTGCGCGGCACGGGCGATACCCTCATCCCCACGCTGATGACCCTGACCGGTGTCTGCCTGCTGCGGGTGCTGTGGATCAGCTTTGTGGTGCCCAGGCATCATCAGCTGGAGATGGTGCTGTACAGCTATCCCATTACATGGGTCATCACGTCGGTGATGTATGTGGTGTATTACCTGAAGGGCGGCTGGTTCCGGCGCGCCCTGCGCCAGAAGGGGGAGAGCCCCACAGCCTCCCCTGTGTAAGGGGAGGTGGCGCGAAGCGCCGGAGGGGTTGTACGCCCCGCGGGAAGGCAACCCGCAGTTCCGCTGCGAGCCACAGGGTGGGGCTCCGCGCCCCACGCCCGCGGTTACTCTTTTGGCGCAAAAGAGTAACCAGAAAACAGCGACACGTTCGCTTTGGTCAAATCCCATGAAAGCCCTTTTTCGTGGCGGCGGTCGCAATCAGCGGTTCATCCGCAGAGGCAGGTCTCACTCCGTGCCTGTCGGACTCCGCAGTGCTC
>JAZQHO010000195.1:0-9529 GCA_045540635.1 Candidatus Limiplasma sp. | reverse complement strand
ACGACATGGCTACGATCCGACTTGGCGACCGCAAGAACATGATCTACATGGGCCCCACCGTGGTCTACGGCCGCGGCAGCGCCGTTGTGACCGGCACCGGCATGAGCACCGAGATGGGCAAGACCGCCGATGCGCTCACTCAGGCCGAGGACGAGGCCACTCCCCTGCAGCGCAAGCTGTCCGCCCTGAGCCGTATCCTTACGTGGCTGGTGCTGGGCATCTGCGTGCTCATCTTCGTGGTGGGCGTGGTACGCGAGGGCAAGCTCACCTTTGATGTGGCCATCAACACCTTTATGATGGCTGTTTCGCTGGCGGTTGCCGCCATCCCCGAGGGTCTGGCCGCCGTTGTTACCATCGTGCTTTCCATCGGTGTTACCAAGATGTCCAAGCGCAACGCCGTCATCCGCCGCCTGACCGCTGTGGAGACGCTGGGCTGCGCTCAGGTCATCTGCTCCGACAAGACCGGTACCCTCACCCAGAACCGCATGACCGTGGTGGACAGTTTCACCGCCGACAAGGCACTGCTGGCCCGCGGCATGTGCCTGTGCTCCGATGCGGAGCCTGACGAGAACGACGAAGCCGTGGGCGAACCCACCGAGTGCGCACTGGTCAACTTTGCCACCGCCGAGGGGCTGCGCAAGGCCGAGATGGTCAAAGAGACCCCCCGTATCGCCGAAGCGCCCTTCGATTCGATGCGCAAGATGATGTCCACCCTGCACAGGACCGGTGCAACCGTGACCCAGTACACCAAGGGCGCGCCGGACGAGATCCTTGCCCGCTGCACCAAGATGCTCACCGCCGAGGGCATCAAGCCCATGGAACTGACCGATAAGGCCGAGGTGATGGCCCACAACAAGGCCATGGCCGACAAGGCGCTGCGTGTGCTGGCCTGCGCCATGAAGGAATACGACACTCTGCCCGCCAACGTGGAGCCGGAAGCCATCGAGAACGAGCTGGTCTTTATCGGCCTCACCGGTATGATCGACCCCGTGCGCCCCGAAGTGAAGGACGCTGTGGACAAGTGCCGCGATGCCGGCATCCGTGCCGTAATGATCACCGGCGACCACATCGACACCGCCATCGCCATCGCCCGGGATCTGGGTCTGCTCACCGAGGCCGATCAGGCCATCATGGGCAGCCGTCTGGACGACCTGACCGACGATGAGCTGGATATGGCCATCGAGCATTACTCCGTCTACGCCCGCGTGCAGCCCGAGCACAAGGTGCGCATCGTGGATGCGTGGAAGCGCAAGGGCAAGATCGTTGCCATGACCGGCGACGGCGTCAACGACGCGCCCTCCATCAAGGCCGCCGATATCGGCGTGGGCATGGGCATCACCGGCACCGACGTTACCAAGAACGTTGCCGATATGATCCTTGCGGACGATAACTTCGCCACCATCGTTTCCGCCGTGGAGGAAGGCCGCCGCATCTATGCCAACATCCGCAAGGCCATCCAGTTCCTGCTCTCCACCAACCTGAGCGAAGTGATCGCCATCTTTACCGCCACCATGCTGGGCTTCACCATCCTCAAGCCCGCCCACATCCTGTGGATCAACCTGATCACCGACTCTCTGCCCGCTCTGGCCCTTGGCATGGAGCCCGGCGAAGAGGACAGCATGAAGCGCAAGCCCCGCTCCTCCAAGGCCGGTGTGTTCGCCGGCGGCGTGGGCGGCGATATCGCCTATCAGGGCTTCTTCGTTGCCCTCCTTACCCTGATCGCCTTCGCCATCGGCCATGCCATGGCCAACGGCGGCGTGATGGGCTTCAACGATTGCAGCAAGGGCATGACCATGGCCTTCCTGACCATGAGCATGGCCGAGATCTTCCAGAGCTTCAACATGCGCAGCCGCCGCGGCAGCATCTTTACCATGAAAACCACCAACTGGTGGCTGCTGGGCGCCGGTGCCGCTGCCTTCCTGCTGACCGTGCTGGTGCTGTATGTGCCCTTCCTGCGCAACCTGTTCGGCTTTGAGCCCGTTGCGCTGGGCGAGTTCGGCATCGCGCTGCTGCTGGCCTTCACCATTATCCCGCTGGTGGAGCTGGTGAAGCTGATCCAGCGCAAGACCGGCCACAGCGAGAAGGATGAGGAAGAGAAGCAGAACGCCAAGGAGAACGGCAAGTGAGCCGTTCTCTCCGGGCGGCGCTCCTGCTGCTGCTGACCGCCATGATCTGGGGCGCGGCCTTCGTTGCTCAGGATGTGGCAGCCGATGCGCTGGAGCCCTTCACCTTCAACGGCCTCAGAATGGTGCTGGCGGCGCTGACCCTTGTGCCGGTGATCGGCGTGCGGCATGCAGCTGCCCGCAAAGCGGCTGCTGCGGCTGCCGCCCCCGCCGCGGAGCGCCCCGCCCTTCTGCCCCGCGATCCTGCCCAGCGGCGGTTCCTGCTGCTGGGCGGCCTTGCCTGCGGCGTGATGCTGGCGCTGGGCTCCGGCTTTCAGCAGCTGGGCATCAACGCAGGCGTACAGGCGGGCAAGGCCGGATTCATCACGGCGCTGTATATCGTTCTGGTGCCGCTGACCGGACTGTTCTTCGGCAAACGCCCCCAGCCCCTTGTGTGGGTGGCGGTGGTGCTCAGCGCCATCGGTCTGTACCTTTTGTGCATGCAGGGCGGCTTTGTGCTGGAGAGCGGCGACCTTCTGCTCCTGCTCTGCGCCCTCAGCTTTACCGGCCACATTCTGGTGGTGGATCACGTGGGCGCAAGGGTGGACGGCGTAAAACTCAGCTGCATCCAGTTCGCCGTTACCGCCGTCATCTGTCTGTGCATCGCAGCCTTTACCGAGCATCCCACATGGGAGGCGGTCAAGACCGCCGCCATCCCCATCCTGTATGCAGGCATCCTTTCCGGCGGCGTGGGCTACACGCTCCAGATCGTTGCCCAGAAGGATATCGACCCCACCATCGCTTCGCTGATCATGTGTCTGGAAAGCGTGTTCGCCGTGCTCTTCGGCTGGCTGCTTCTGGGCGATGCCATGAGCGCCCGGGAGTATCTGGGCTGCGCCGTGATGATGCTGGGCATCCTGCTGGCGCAGCTGCCGGGGAAGGCGTGACGGAGGGGTGCTTCGCAGACCAAGGGCTCTGCCCTTGGATCCCGGCAGGGGTCTGAAACCCCTGCACCCCGCGTTTGCGCCCGCTATGCGGGCGCAGGGGGGGATGAAATATGGTTTTGGCCGTCAGTCTGCCGGTGGGTGGGCTGACGGTTTTTCGTTTGCCGGTTGAAGGGGATCAGGGTATAGCCAGCTGCGCAGGGCAAACGGAGGGTACTGCCCAGAGCCAAGCCCATCGTCTCAAACCCATCACATCCCGAAATCCTTACGCCACAACGAATGCAACCGAAAGTTTACAGAAAGAAACCTGTCGTTGGTTGCCATTCCGGCAGGGGTTTGGTACGCTGGCATCGAAAACGGATAATCATGTTTTCGATGATACTCTCTCGAAAGGATGTTTTTTGATGACCACAGGAGACAAGATCGCCGCCCTGCGCAGGCAGAACCATCTGACACAGGAGCAGCTGGCACAGCTGCTGGGGGTATCCCGGCAATCCATCAGCAAATACGAATCCGGTCTGGCATACCCGGAGACGGAGAAGCTGATCCGCCTCAGCGACCTGTTCGGCTGCACCGTGGATGAGCTGCTCCGGGATCGACCTGTGGGCGAGGGGGCTGCATCCGGGTCGGAGGGAGCAGGCGGGCAGGCGGGCTATGCGGCTGGTGGGGCTGCCATGCAGAGCGTACCGGCTGCGGGCGCAATGCAGCCGTCTGCGTTCCCCATTATCCGCTTCGGCAATTTGACGATTTATGAAAAGAAGAGCGAAAAGACCCTTTGGGGGCTGCCCCTGTGGCACATCGGCAAAAATGCCAAAGGCATCTTCGCCGTGGGGCTGAAGGCTACCGGCATTGTATCCGTCGGGTTTCTTTCCACAGGGGTCGTATCCTTCGGGTTTTTGTCGCTGGGCGTGATCGCCTTTGGTTTGCTGGCGCTGGGTCTGCTGGCGGCAGGCACCTTTGCACTGGGTGCTGTGGCAGCCGGTGCTGTTGCCGTTGGGCTGATCGCCTTCGGTGCCGTGGCAGTGGGGCACATCGCCATCGGTGCAGCGGCTTTCGGCAAATATTTTGCCTGCGGCGACCATGCACAGGCCATGTTTGCCTACGCCAAGACCACCGTCAACGGTTCGGTGCAGGGCTGGCTGTGGGGGCAGCCGGATGTGCAGCCGCCCACCCTTGCCATGGAGTTCTATTTTCCCAAGGTATATCACTGGCTGATCCCCCTGCTGGCGGGGCTGTTCTGATGGAGTGCGAAAAGCCCGGAGACGGCGGTTGCTGTCTCCGGGCTTTTTGGGGTTGTTGAAGGGGTGAGGCTTGGGCGTCGGTTTTATTGCATCAGAGCGAATGCTCATATATGCTTGTCATTACGCAAAAGCGGCTAATGGTTTTCCTCCGGCTTGTCCGTTCTCTCCAAAATATAATCGGTAGTGGTACGGTACAGGTTTGCCAGTTTGATCAGAATATCGGTGGGAATATCCCGGTAGCCCTGTTCATAACGGAAATACTGGGGCTGCTTCATGCCAAGGTACTGAGCAACTTGTGTCTGCGACAGGTCGTGGTCTTCCCGCAACTCTCGCAAACGCTTATAAAAAGCCAATATCCCCACCTCCGTATAACCGATTGGATATTGACAATATAGCGCACACATACTATAATCTTCCTATATAATAACCATTTGGTTATAATCCAATTCAGGAAAGGTTGATCCCGATGGCATACTATTGCGGCGAATGCATCGTGTGGAGAGGCTCCAGTGATGAAAACAAGTACGGTGAACGTTGGTGCTCCTATTCGCGCAGATACGAACGATCCGACCAGAACACCTATGGCTGCAAGGGTTTTCTGTATGTGGGCAGAGCGGTGCTGACCAAAGTATGCGAGACCCTTGGACTGGATACCCAGCCTTGGTTTGCCGCCTTTGACCGGGTGAAGGAAGCATATCTGGTACCGGAGCAAATGGGACTGCTGGTGCAGTATTGCGATGCGGCACCGGCGTTGGTTCAAGCCATTGAATGCGACCCCAAGCGGGAGGCGTTGGCACAGCAGCTGCTGGAAACGTATCTGACCCCCGCGCGGTGGTTGAGCGAGGGTGGACGGTTTCATGAGGCGGTAGCAATATACAGGAAGATGATAGCGGCACTTCAAATCCAGTATATTTGACATTTTACTTTGTTTTGGTTATAGGAGTGTTTATATGAGCAACACAATGTTTGCAGTTATATTCCTCGCCATTATTGCCTTTCTAATCTATGCTCTCCGAGAAGTCTTTTACGAGGGCGTTCTGTGGGGCTTGCTTTCGCCGGTACTCATTATTGGCGGGTTAGCAATTGAATATTTTTATCAATCTGTTCTAGGAACTATTGTGTCGCTTTTTGGCATAGTTCTTCTGATAAGCGCATATATTTTCGTAATCAAAAAGAAAAAAGAAACATCTCCGAGCACTTCTTCCCGCAAAGGATTTTCGAACAATATCTATACGGCAATTGAAGAATTTGGCCGTTTGAGCTACCGGTGTAAGCAAGCTACAGAATGGGATTACGACGAACGCGATCACGGATTGATCACTGTAACCGACGGGCCCAATGGAGCCAAATTGGAAATCAGCTGTTGTGGCGACTGCATTGCCTGCAAATTGCCCAGCGAATACAGATGGCTCTATAACGAAGATAACGTCAATGAAATCAAATATGTTGCTGAAAACCTGACCGGGTACGTTCGAGAGAACTATGGTACTGTTCCGACCGACGGTGATTCCTTATTTGCTTTTTTCAAGAAAGGAAATCCACGCGCCATTGGCACATATCTGTGGACTGAACGAAATGGCGAAGTAGTCAATATGGCATTCAAACTGCAATAAGAGCATCAAAGATACAACCCCGAAGCAATCCGCATCTGCTTCGGGGTTGTCGTTTATCCGTCTTTTCGTAAACCGTTGCTGCTTTTCATCCGCTTGATGGGTTACTAATGGTTTATCCTCATGCCGCCCTCAAAGAAAATCCTTCCGCATGGGCGTAAAAACATCCAGCAGCACGCCTTTTTCCAGACACACCGTACCATGCGGCAAGCCGGAGGGCACAACGATGGAATCGCCCGGCGAAAGCTCGACCGTCTCCCCCTCCACGCTGTAGCTGAAACGGCCGGACAGCACATAGGTGCACTGGGTGTGGGGGTGGGTATGCTCCGCACCCACAGCCCCGGCTTCAAAAGCGACCTGAACGGTCATCAGCTCTTCGTTATAGGACAGAACCCGACGCTGAACGCCTCCGCCCAGATCCCGGAAGGGGATCTGCTCCTGCATTGCAACATGACCCTTCATCAGCCCTGCGCCTCCATCTTGATGTGCGCATACGCCGCCACCAGCTCCACCAGCTCCTCCAGCGAGTGGCCGTCGGTGCGGAGCATCAGGTCGTAATTGGAGCGCATGCCCCAGTTGCCGTCGGCGTAGAAGTTGTAATAGCTCTTGCGCTGCTTGTCGGTCTTGCGGATCATCTCCCGGGCCTTTTCCTCGTCAACGCCCTCCACCCGCATGATGCGCTCCGCCTTGTGCTCCTCGGAGGCATAGACGAATACATGGGTCACGTTGGGGCGACCCCGGAGCACATAGTCTGCGCAGCGGCCCACAAATACGCAGGGGCCCTCCTGCGCCAGCTGGGTGATGGCATCGAACTGCGCCTGAAAAATACGCTGGTTCATGGGCATCTGCATGCCATAGCCGATGCCGCTCATGGCGCTGCCGATGGAAGCCGATGCGCCCAGCAGGCTGCGCAGAGCGCCCTTCTCGTCATGGGCCTCCATCACTTCTTCGCAAATGCCGCTTTCCTGCGCCGCACGTGCCAGGATCGCCTTGTCGTAATAAACAATGCCCAGACGCTTTGCCAGCATCTCGCCCAGCTCGCGCCCGCCGCTGCCGTATTCACGGCCAATGGTAATGATCATATGGTTCTGCATCCGCTGTCCTCCTTGCGTGGTATGGTATCGGGAACGGTGATTCAGTTGTTTCAAAAAAGTTGATAGAACATTATAGCAGATCTACGAAGAAAATTCAATCTTTTCCACAGCAAAAAGGAGCTGCCGCTTTGGGGCGGCAGCTCCTGTGTTTTCGTATGCAGTTTAGATCAACGGTACCCGAAGGCCTGACGGATATCCACCCAGATGGCGGGACGGATGCCTACGCCGGTGGCGTTGGTGTTGCCGCCGTACTCATATACGCCGCCGTTGGGATGCACCCGGTTGGCATCGCTCTTGCGGTTGGTGGTATCGCGCAGCCACCAGTAGCAGTAGCCGTTATCCGTGCTGATGGACTTGCTCTTGGCATAGGCGGTGGGCATGCACAGCAGCAGATCCTTGGAGAGATGCTTGGCTTCCTCCGCATCCAGCAGGAACACATAGTCCTGCGAGCCTACGGTGCTGCCGACGTAGTTGGTCTTCAGCGTGGCCTGCACAATGGCCATCTTCTCGTAGGGGGTGAAGCACTCGTTGTAGAAGGTATCGTTCAGATAGGCACGCAGGTCGCAATCCGCCCAGTTCACATCCGTCCACTTGGAGTGATAGGTGCGGGGGAAGAGCGCATGGCGGCTCACCAGCAGGGCACGACCCGCCTGGGCACGCAGCACGTACCATTCCACCGGCTCCTTGCCGTTGTTCAGGTTGTTGTCCTGCTCATAGCTGCCGTAGCGCACCAGCTGCCCGGGCAGCGACCAGGTGGCCACCACCTGATCCGCCGTCATGTTGGGCACGGGGGCAGTGGGCTGGGGAGCCTGCGTGACCACCGGCTGAGTGACGGTGTTGTTGCTCTGGGGCTTGTAGTAGTAGAACGTGACCTCGCTGCGGGTGGGCTTGCCATTCTGGTCAAAGGAGATGATGGCACGGTTGTTGCCGAAGGGCAGATAACCGTCGGGCACCATGGCGGGGTCGGGGGTGAGCACATTGGCGTTGGGGGTCACGTACACACTGTTGGTGGCGAACACGCCCTCCACCGTTGCGTACTTGACCACCACGGTATGAGCCGCATTGCGCTGGTAGGTGAAATAGATGACCGCGGGAATGGGCTGCCCCATGCTGTTGAAGATCAGCTTGACGGGGTTGACATTAACGCCCTCGTACCCGGCGGGCACATAGGAGGGGTTAGGCGAGACCACATTGTTGGCAGGGCTGACGCTTACCTGCTCTGCACCCAGATTGCCCTCGGGGGTGGCGTAGATCACCTGCACGTAGGCATTGGTGGGGTAGGAAGGGGTATAGACACCATCGCCCAGTGCGGTAACGGGGCAAAGCGCTGCCATGAGCACGAAGGCCAGCAGGCGCACAAGGATGCTGCGGAGCTTACGGGATGCTGCGTTTTTCATATCGGCACGACCTCCTGTCTGAAACGGTAAGGATATCACGGATGGATCCTCTATACTCTTTTTTTACCATACAGCGCCGCTTCTGTCAATGAAACTGTGAGGGGAGAAGCCGCTGTTTTTTCTTGCGCAGGGCGAATAATCATGCTACAATACAATACCCGGTGCAGGCAGGGGTTTTCTCTGCGCAAGCCGGGCAGGAGCGCAGGCTCCGCCGGAAGGGGCTTCCACGCCCCGCCGTGCAGAACCGAATATGCGGAAAAAAGCCCGTTTGCTTTTTCCGCTTTGCAGCGAGGGCGGCAGAGCGCTGTCCTCGCCAAACGTGTTTGTACCGGAAACGAAGGAGGTATGCCGTATGTATCTGATCGTCGGGCTTGGCAACCCGGGGCAGCAGTACGCCCACACCCGCCACAACGCGGGTTTTGATGCGCTGGAGCAGCTGGCGGAAGGGCTGAATGTATCCATCACCCGCCGCAAGGATGATGCGCTGATCGGGGAATGCTTTATCGGGGGGCAAAAGACCCTGCTGTGCATGCCCCAGACCTTTATGAACCTGAGCGGCCATGCGGTGAGCGGGCTGATGAATTATTTCCGCATCCCCATGGAAAACCTGCTGGTGATCTATGACGATATCGACCTGCCGCCGGGAACGGTGCGCATCCGCAAAAACGGCAGCGCAGGCACCCACAACGGCATGCGCTCCATCGTGGAGCAGTTGGGCAGCGATCAGTTTGCCCGGGTGCGCATCGGCGTGGGCGACCGCCCTGCCGGGGGCGATCTGGCGGCATGGGTGCTGGGGCACATCGCCGATGCAGAGGAGCGCGCGCTGGTGGAGGAATCCTTCCATCAGGCGGCGCTGGCCTGCGAGTGCTTCGTGAAGGAAGGCGTGGAGGCCGCCATGTGCAAGTACAATACCAAGAAGAAGAAAAAGCCGAAGCAGGAGAATGCGGAGGAGAACGCCGCGGAATGAGCGGGGGTCGGAGCGGCTTGGCTGCGGTATGGGGCTTGGCTTCGGGCGACACCCTCAGTCGGCTGCGCCGACAGCTCCCTCTGCAAAGAGGGAGCCCAGCTCGTCAAAAAACTCGCCTGCGGCGACTTTTTTGACGACTTTTGCACCGTGAAACGGTGCAATCCGCGGGGTGCA
>JAZQHO010000194.1:0-2109 GCA_045540635.1 Candidatus Limiplasma sp. | reverse complement strand
CCGCCCCGGGAAAGGGTAATCAAGGGATTTGACCAAAGCGAACGTGTCGCTGTTTTCTGGTTACTCTTTTGCGTCAAAAGAGTAACCGCAGGTGTGGGGCGCGGAGCCCCACCCTGTTGCTCGCAGCGGAACTGCGGGTTGGCTTTGGACAAGGCATACAACCCCTCCGGCGCTCCGCGCCACCTCCCCTTACACAGGGGAGGCTGTGCGGGTCGGCGCTCTGCGCCACCCCCCTACACAGGGGAGGCTGTGCGGGTCAGCCCTCCGCTGCCCTCTCCAGCACAGTACCGATATCCTCCCGGAACACCAGATCCGCCTGCCGGTCGTAGCCGGTGGCATCCCGGTTGATGAGCACCATGTGGCATTTGGCACGGCGGTATTCGATCATTCCGGCGGCAGGATACACCACAAGGGATGTTCCGCCGACGATCAGCAGATCCGCAGTGCGGATGGCATTCAGCGCAGCCTGCGTTACCCGATCATCCAGCGGCTCGCCGTAGAGCACCACATCAGGCCGGATGATGCCGCCGCAATGGGGGCACTTGGGCACTGTATCCATCCCCAAAATCTCCCCGAGGCTGTAGCGCTGCCCGCACTGCATACAATAGTTACGGTGCACGCTGCCGTGCAGCTCCAGCACCTTTTCGCTGCCCGCCGCCTGATGCAGCCCGTCGATATTCTGCGTGACCACAGCGGTCAGCTTGCCGGTTTTCTCCAGCGCCGCAAGCGCCTGATGCGCCTTGTTGGGCTGCGCATCCGGGTAGAGCATCACGGAGCGGTAAAAATCCCAGAAGGGCTCCGGATAGGTGAGCATGTAATCCACATGCAGCATTTCCTCATACGTTTTGCCGTGGGGGCCTGCATAGATCCCATGGGCAGAGCGGAAATCCGGTATGCCCGATGCGGTGCTCACCCCCGCACCGCCAAAAAACACGATACGGTCCGCATCCCCGATCCACTGGGAAAAACGCTTGATATCATCCATAAACAATACCTCCTGTACAACTGTCACAACGCGGCAGACAAGCGGATATCTGCCCTGCCGCCGGCGGTATGGCACTGTTACAAACATTCGCTTATACCCATCACAATTCCTGTTTTCCTGTCGCCTTTTCGGAAGCTTTGTTGCATCCGGGCGGGGGCTGCATCAAACCCGCCCGGGCGAACCATACTCCCATTACAAGCTTACCGGGAGGGATGGTTCATGGCTCTGAACAAGGTAGAGATCTGCGGTGTGGATACGTCCACCCTGCCCGTGCTCACCAACGAGCGCATGCGGGAGCTGTTCCCGCTGGTGCACGGGGGCGACCGGACTGCGCGGGAGGAATTTATCCGGGGCAATCTGCGCCTGGTGCTCAGCGTGATCCAGCGCTTCGGCGGCAGGGGCGAGAATGTGGATGATCTGTTTCAGGTGGGCTGCATCGGGCTCATCAAGGCGCTGGATAATTTCGATGTGACCCAGAACGTGCGCTTCTCCACCTATGCGGTGCCCATGATCATCGGCGAGATACGGCGCTACCTGCGGGACAACAACGCCATCCGTGTGAGCCGGAGCCTGCGGGATATCGCCTACAAGGCCCTGAAAATGCGGGATGTACTGGCGGACAGGCTGGGCCGGGAGCCGGATGTGAGCGAGCTGGCGCAGGAGCTGCACGTGCCCCGGGAGGATGTGGTCTTTGCGCTGGAGGCGATCCAGGATCCCATCAGCCTGTTTGAGCCGGTCTACAACGACGGCGGCGATGCGCTGTATATTATGGATCAGATCACCGATGAGCGGAAGCCGGACAACCACTGGCTGGATCACATCGGGGTGAAGGATGCCATGAGCCGCCTCAATGAGCGGGAGCAGCATATTCTGAAGCTGCGGTTCTTTCAGGGGCGCACCCAGATGGAGGTGGCCGGGGAGATCGGCATCTCTCAGGCGCAGGTGAGCAGGCTGGAGAAGAATGCGCTGGAGCATATGAGGGGGCATCTCATTGGCGTGCACGTCCGCCCGCCTGTGGGCGGGCGTGCGCGCTAGGTTGTGGACAACAGAAGCCGCGGCTCAAGGGGGAAGGGGCCCTTCCCTTCCCCACGCCGCTCGCTGGAGGGCCCGTCCTCGCAGGTGGA
>JAZQHO010000193.1:0-7256 GCA_045540635.1 Candidatus Limiplasma sp. | reverse complement strand
CTCCGATACCTCTGGGCTTTCGACAGTCTGAAGCCCCCTGCACCGCAGGGGGCTTCTTGCTGTTTACTTTTTCTTGCCGAAACGGCGGATCAGGTTGTAGATGTAGTTGGTCAGCTTGCTCTGCTCTCGCTTGCTGCGGCTCTGCATGCGCTCTACCACATCCTGCAGCTTGTCCATGGCAACGAGCAGGTTGGCGTAGTTCTGGGATACGTTCTGCTTCTTCTGCTTCTCCTGATGGCTGGGGGAGGAGTTGGCCTGCTGGGCTTCGGCGGCTGCCACATCCCGGTCGGGCTTCTGGATGCGGGTGGAGTTGCCCTCGCAGAGCTTTTTGATGGGGGCCAGATCCCAAGTTTCGCCGTTGTAGGGAGCCACGGCGGTATGCTCGTGCTGCTCCCGCAGCAGCTTGGCAAAGGTATCGGTCACGCCGTCCTCGCCATGCACCACAAAGACCTGCTCCGGCTTGGGGGAGAAACTGTTCACCCAGTTGATCAGGCCGTTCTGGTCGGCGTGGCCGCTCTTGCCCGCAAGGGTATCGATGCGGGCACGCACTTCGACGGGCTCGCCGAACAGTTTTACCTGCTTGGCACCGTCCACAAGGCTGCGACCCAGCGTGCCGTTGCTCTGGTAGCCCACGAACAGCACTGTGCACTCAGGCCGCCACAGGTTGTGCTTCAGGTGGTGGCGGATGCGGCCTGCATCGCACATGCCGCTGGAGGAGATGATCACCTTGGGCTCCTTGTCGGTGTTGAGAGCCTTGCTGTCATCTGCGGTAATGGAGAGGCGCAAGTCGGGGCAGGCGATGGGGTTGATGCCCTGTTTGAGCAGTTCCAGCGTCTCCTCGTCGGCGCATTCATAGGTATTTTCTTTGAATACATTGGTGGCTTCCACCGCCAGAGGGCTGTCCACATAAACGGGGAAGTGGTCATGCCCCTTGATGAGCCCGTTCTGCTTGATGTGGCGGATAAAGTACAGAAGCTCCTGCGTGCGGCCTACGGCAAAGCTGGGAATGATCACATTGCCGCCCTTGTCCAGCGTGGACTGGATGATCTCCCTCAGGTTGCCGATGTAATCAGGGGTGGGGCCGTGGGTGCGGTCGCCGTAGGTGGATTCCATCACCACGATATCGGCTCTGTGCATAGGGATGGGATCCCTCAGCAGCGGCTGGCGGATGTTGCCGATGTCGCCGGAAAAGACAAGCACCTTCTCCACATCGCCCTCACGCACGGTCACTTCGATGGCGGCGGAGCCCAGCAGATGGCCCACGTCCACCATGCGGATGGTAATGCCGTCAAAGATATCCACACTGTCGTTATAGCGGCAGGGCACAAACTGACCGTGTACGCCCAGCGCATGCTCCTGCGTGTAAAGAGGCTCCACCAGCGGCTTGCCGCTGCGCTGGTTCTTGCGGTTCTTGTACTCCGCATCGCTCTCCTGAATGTGGGCAGAGTCCAGCAGCATGATCCTGCACAGGTCGGTGGTGGGCTCGGTGGCGTACACATGGCCCCGGAAGCCGTTCTTGTACAAAAGGGGCAGGTAGCCGCTGTGGTCGATGTGGGCGTGGGTGAGCAGTACTGCGTCGATGGAGGCTTCGGTAATGGGCAGGGGCGTGTTCTCGTAAAGGTCGCTGCCCTGCTCCATGCCGTAGTCGATCATGACATTTTTGCCGCAGGCTTCCAGCAGAAAACGGCTGCCGGTCACTTCATGCGCGGCTCCTAAAAAGGTAAGTTTCATGGTTTTCCCTCCTCAGTAAAAAAATGGTTCAATGAGCACACCGGTCGTGGTCTCCGACCGCGGGGGAGATCAGTCCTCGGTGTAGCACAAAACACTGGCGAGCATGCGCAGCGTAGGCTCCATGGCATCGGCGCAGGCTTCGTATTCCGCATCGGAGCCGCCGTAGGGATCCGGGATGGGCGGATCGAAGGTGAAGATGTTGCGTTTCTTGTCAAAGCGCCGGGAAAGCACTCTGGCGTGCTCATGCGTAATGGCAAAGACGCAGTAGGTACTGTCCAGCATTTCTTTGGTTACGGCGGTGCTGCGGTGCTCCGCAAGGCTCAGCCCCCGCTTTGCCATGGCGTGCTGTGCTCCCGGGGAGGCCGGCTGGCCTTCCACGGCAGCAATGCCTGCGGAGATGGCACGGATATCATCCCTGCCCTCCCGGGCCAGCATATCGTTCAGCATGCAGGCAGCCATGGGGCTGCGGCAGGTGTTGCCGGTGCATACGAACAGGATCGTTTTCATGCTTTGGCCTCCTCATCTGCATCCAGCGTGCGGAAACCCGCAGCACGGCTCAGACGGTTCATAACTGCGAGACCCACGCCCTCCGGGGGCAGCACCTCGCTGTAGAGCACCTGTATGCCTTCCTTGTCGGCATCCCGCAGGGTGGCAAACAGGTTGCGGGCTACGGTCTCCGGCGCTTTCAGCGAGCCGATGCATTTTACATTCAGCCCCTCGTAGCCGGAAAGGTGTTCCTCAAAGGCCAGCACCTGAACGCTTCTGCCCAGCGCAGCGGCCTCGCCGCAGAGACGGCGGATCAGTTTGGTCACGTTGGCTGTCTCGCCCTTCACCAGCGAAAGCATGCCCTTGGGGGCGTAGTGCTTGTAGAGCATACCGGGGGAAAGCGCTTTTTCGCCCTTTTGCAGGGGGCGCAACACGCTGTCGGCCACCGCCACCTCATCCAGCACGGCAAGAAGCATATCCGGCGTAATGCCGCCGGGCCGCAGCACGGTGGGCACCTCTCGGGTCATATCCAGCACAGTGCTTTCCAGCCCTACGGTGCATTCGCCGCCATCCACGATGGAGTGCAGTTTGCCTGCCAGATCGTCGTATACATGATGTGCGGTGGTGGGGCTGGGCTTGCCGCTGGTGTTGGCGCTGGGGGCAGCCACCGGCACCCCGGAAAGCTCCAGCAGCCTGCGGGCGATGGGATGGGCGGGGATGCGGATGGCAACGCTGGGCAACCCTGCGTTGACCACCTGCGGTACAACGGGTTTCTTGGGCAACAGCAGTGTAAGCGGGCCGGGGCAGAAATGCTCCATCACCCGGCGGCTGCGCTCGTCGATATGGCACAGCGGCTCAGCGGCCTCGATGGTGGGCACATGCACGATGAGGGGATTATCGGCCGGGCGGCCCTTGGCGGCAAAAATGGCACGCACGGCAGTCTCGTCAAGGGCGTTGGCACCAAGGCCGTATACGGTTTCGGTGGGCATGCCCACCAGTTCACCGGCTGCAAGGGCATGGGCAGCCAGCGCAAGGTTTTCTTCCGTTGGGGTCAGCAGCAGCGTTTCCATCGTTACAGTTCCTCTCCAAAGGCTTTCAGCTTCTCGGCCTGCTCTGCCATGCGCAGCGCTTCGATCACTTCGTCCAGATCTCCGTCAAGGATCTCGTCGATCCGGTACAGGGTAAGGCCCAAACGGTGGTCGGTCACACGCCCCTGCGGGAAATTGTAGGTGCGTATGCGCTCGCTGCGGTCGCCGGTGCCGATCTGATCCCGGCGGTTTTCGGCATACTGGCTGTCCGCCTCCTCGCGGTATTTGTCGTACAAGCGGCTTTTGAGTATGCGCAGGCACATCTCCCGGTTCTGGATCTGGCTGCGCTCGTTCTGGCACTGTACCACGATGCCGGTGGGGATATGGGTCATGCGCACAGCGGAGTCGGTACGGTTAACGTGCTGACCGCCGGCACCGCCGGCACGGTAGGTATCGATGCGCAGGCCGCCGGGGTTTAACCCCACCTCCACGTCCTCCGCTTCGGGCAGTACAGCCACGGTGCAGGTACTGGTGTGGATGCGCCCGCCGGACTCGGTGGCAGGCACGCGCTGCACCCGGTGCACACCGCTTTCGTATTTGAGGAGGCTGAACGCGCCCGTACCGGTGATGGTGATGATCGCTTCCTTCACGCCGCCCAGCTCGGTCATGTTTCCGCTGACCATCTCCACCTTGAAGCGGTTGCGCTCGGCGTAGCGGGTGTACATGCGCAATAGCAGCGCACCGAAGAGGGCGGCCTCATCGCCGCCTGCACCCTGACGGATCTCCACCACAACGTTCTTATCCGCATCCGGGTCTCTGGGCAGGAGCAAAAGGCGAAGCTCCTGTTCCATCTCTCCCTTGGCATGCTCCAGACGGGGCAGCTCCTCGCGGGCCAGCTCGGCCATTTCCGGCAGCTCCAGCATTTCTCTGGTCTCTTGGATCTCGCTGAGGGTCTGCTGATATTTTTGCCATGCCTTTACCTGCGGCTCCAAGGCGGCATGCTCCTTGAGCAGCTTTTGCCACTTGGCTTGATCCGCAATGATCTCCGGTTGGCTGATGGCTTCCGTCAGCTCCTGATAGCGCTCTTCGATCCAATCAAACTTTTCAAACAGGGTGGGTCACTCCTTGTAGGCTTTTACGATGCGGTCAAGACCGTACAGGTCTTTGACCACGGCAATGTCCCGGTAGCCCTTTGCCGCCTCCAGCAATCCGGCCACCGCCTGCGCCTGTGCGCAGCCGATCTCCATGGCCACAAGACCGCCGGGGTTCAGATGCAGGGGAGCCTCCAAAGCGATGCGGCGGTAAAAATCCAGCCCGTCTGCACCGCCGTCCAGCGCCATCACCGGCTCCCGGAGCACTTCCTCCTGCAGGGTGAGGCACTCCGCACTCTCGATATACGGCGGGTTGGACAGGATCAGGTCGAAGCGCTTCCCGGCAAGCGGTGCAAACAGATCTCCCTCGTAAAAGGTGATCTCCGCTCCGTGGCGGCAGGCGTTTTCGGCGGCTACCGCCAGTGCATCCGGGCTCAGGTCGGCAGCGGATACCTGCGCATGGGGACAATGGTTTTTCAGCGTTACGGCGATGGCACCGCTGCCGGTGCAGAGATCCAGCGCCGCCGGGGCTGCCAGCGTTTGCAAATGGGCGATGCCCAGCTCGCAGAGGCTCTCGGTCTCCTGCCGGGGGATCAGCACCCGGCTGTCCACCAGAAAAGGAAGGCCGTAGAACCATTGCTCGCCCAGAAGGTATTGCAGCGGCTCACGCTGCGCCCGATGGAGCAACAGCGCCCGGTAACGGGCGCTGTCCTCCGGGCTCAATGGCTTTGCTCCCTCCAGCCGCAGCGCCAGCGGTGCCTTGCCCAGAATATGGGCCAGCATCAGCAGGGCATCCTGCGCCGGATCGGGAATGTTTGCTTCCTCAAGCATTGCGGTGGCTTGCCGCAGGGCTTGGTGTACGGTCACTTCACTGGGCATCGGGCTTGATGCTCTCCTTTGCTGCCTCGGCCTTCTCCTTCAGGGTATCGGGCGCATCGGGGGTGTAGTTGGGGTCGGTCACACGGTAATCGGTAATGATGGTGTAGCCCTCGGGGGTGGTCTCGCAGCCCTTGGGCAGACCGTGCAGCGCCACATTCATGGATACGATGGCTACCTCCAGCATCTCGGCAGTGGGCTCCTTGGTGGTGAGCCGCTGCATCTGCATGCCGGGCCAGCGGAGCCATTCCACCAGCTTGCCCTTGCTGTGGGCCAGCAGCTTGAGCACCTCGTAGCTGATGCCTGCCACAACGGGCAGCAGCAGCAGACGGCTGCCCAGCCGCAGGAAGTAGTTGGTGCCCTGATAGCCCACCAGCGTGAACAGCACGATGGAGATGACCATCACGATCAGCAGGAAGCTGGTGCCGCAGCGGGGGTGCAGGGTAGAAAACTGCTGGGCGTTCTCGGGGGTGAGGGGCAGGTCGTTCTCGTTGCAGTAGACGGTCTTATGCTCGGCACCGTGGTACTGGAAGGTGCGGCGCACATCCGGCACAGTGCAGCAGAAGAGGATGTAGCCTATCAGGATGAGGATGCGCACGATGCCGCTGAGCAGGTTGACCAGCCAGTTTTGGCCGGGGATCAGCGCCTTGAGGCCGCGGGCTACCAGCTCGGGCAGCGCAAAAAACAGCAGCACGGAAAGCAGCACTGCCAGCACCACGGCAACGCCCATCACGATCTTGTCGATGCCCTTGCCCAGCTTTTTGGAGAGCCACTTTTCAAACTTGGTGGGCTCCTCGTCCATAATGCCCAGCATATCGGTGCTCTGCTGCAGGGTGTTCATGCCCATGGAGAGCATATGGCAGAAGTTGACCACGCCGCGGATGATGGGCAGCCCCATCCACTTGTGCTTCTCGGTAATGGGGGTGTAGGGGGTCAGCTTGGTAACGATGGTATTGTCGGGGCGGCGCACCGAAACGGCGATGGCGCGGGGAGCCTTCATCATAACGCCTTCCATTACTGCCTGGCCGCCGATATCCACGCGGGGGCAGGAAGTAGTCTGTTCTTTTTTCATGGTCTGTATGTTCCTTTCCGTGTGCAGGCATAAAAGCACACGTTATTCATGTTCGACACAGCCCCCTGTTTTCCTGCTAATATAGGTAAGGAATCGAATGGCAGGAAGAAAGCCGGGCATGCAAAAAGAGCACCCCCGCCGGGGATGCTCTTTTGGTATGGCTTATTCGATATTGAAACGCTTCTTAAAGCGATCCACGCGTCCGCCGCTGTCCACCAGCTTCTGCTTGCCGGTGTAGAAGGGGTGGCACTTGGAGCAAATTTCGACCTTCAGCTCGCCCTTGACGGAGCCGGTTTCGAACGTCTCACCGCACACGCAACGGACGGTAGACTTGCCATATTTGGGATGGATCTTCTCTTTCACGCTTTTTCACCTCTTTTTGCGTATGCCATGAGTAGCGCCCATAAAGCGCTTAAGCATTATAGCACAGTCCCCCCTGTTTTGCAACCATAAATATGCTGTGACAGAAAAAGATTTTGCACCTCTGCCCGCGAGGGCCTTGCGGGCTTCGGGAACGTTGCCGCAAAAGGGGCGCGCGCCGTATTCAGAGCATTTGCGAAAAGAATTTCAAAAAAACTTGAAAAAGGTTATTGACAAATCCGCCCGATGGAGGTATTATATACAGCGTCGCCGAAAGCGACAAACACGGGAGCATAGCTCAGCTGGGAGAGCATCTGCCTTACAAGCAGAGGGTCACAGGTTCGAGCCCTGTTGTTCCCACCAAATCTGGCCCGGTAGCTCAGTTGGTTAGAGCGCTAGCCTGTCACGCTAGAGGTCGAGGGTTCGAGCCCCTTCCGGGTCGCCAATATGCCTTGGTAGCTCAGTCGGTAGGGCAGCAGACTGAAAATCTGCGTGTCGGTGGTTCGATTCCGCCCCAAGGCACCAAGTGTGCGGTAGTAGCTCAGTGGTAGAGTGCCACCTTGCCAAGGTGGATGTCGCGAGTTCGAATCTCGTCTACCGCTCCACACACGG
>JAZQHO010000192.1:0-20522 GCA_045540635.1 Candidatus Limiplasma sp. | reverse complement strand
GGTGTGGGCTCCGGCTCCTCCGGCGGTGGCGGATCGTTTTGCTCCGCGTTCTGCAGGGCGGGGGTGGCATCAAAGGGTACCCAGCCGAAGCCTTCGAAATAGACCTCTGTCCATGCGTGGGCGTTCTGACCGGTCACATAGGCGATGCCATCATCCTCCGGCTCGGCAACAAAGCCCTCCACGTAGCGTGCGGGCATGCCCGCCATGCGGCAGAGCAGCGTCATGGCAGAGGCAAAGTAGGTGCAGTAGCCCTCCTTGCCCACGTAGAGGAAATGGGTGACGAAATCCTGGTTTTCCGGCGGAAATTCCGGGGTAAGGGTATAGCGGTAGTACCGCTGCAGGTGTCGCAGAATGGCGCAGGCCTGATCATAGGGGGTCTGGGAGCCTGCAACGATGTTCTGCAGATCGTAGTAGAGGGTCTCCTCCAGATGCCCGGGCAGCTGCGTGTAGCGGGCATAGATGCCCATGTAGTAGGGGTCGGAACGCCCCTGCGCCGCATTGACCAGTGCGCCGAGGGCAGTGTCGCCGCCCTCGATCACCGGAGCGATGATGGTGTAGCGATCCTTCAGCTCCAGATCGCGGGTAACGAACAGCTCGCTGCTCTCGTTAAAGTAGGGCACAAGGCTGCCCTCTGCCGCCACGCTGCGCAGAAACACAGGGGCGAACAGGGTGCTGGCGGCGTTGTTGCCCATCTCTACCCGCAGGGTCCTCTCTGTAAGCAGCTGGGAGGCATTGCGCACGGAGTCGTCCGGCATGTTTTCCAGAAAAGCGCTCATGCGCTGGCTGCGCCAGCCCGGGTGCACATACAGCAGACGGCGGCCGTTGGAGGTATCCTGCCAGTTGCGCCCGGTGTAATGATCCTTGGTAACGCCCCTGAGCAGGGTGCGCTGGGGGGTCTGCACCATCATCACCGGGTAGTCGTTGGGCTCCGCAGGGCCGCCCAGCTTGCTCTGCCCCATGGGGTAGTAGCCGTAGCTGCCAAGGGTGAACACATTGCGGGGCTCGGTAAAGAACAGGTAGTCGGCGATGGTCTCCTTCAGCTGCATGGCAGCCTTGTGCAAGGGCTCGATCACCGTTTTGCCTGCGGGGGTGATCAGCGTTGCCAGCACCACCAGCACCGCTGCCATGGGCAGTACCTCAAAGAGATTGATCTTGTCGTGGCTGCTCTGGGCGATGATCATCAGCAGCGCCACCAACCCGGGGGCGGCAAACCAGAAGAAGTTGTGCTTGCCAAGGCTCCACAGGCCGAAGAGCACCAGCACCAGCAGTACCGTAGCCGGGATGAACCCTGCGCCCCTGTGGGCGAACAGGTAGCTGACCAATGCGGCAGAGACCGCCAGCGTAATGGCCAGCGGCATGCGGTAAAGGGATGCCGCACAGCTGAAGCCGTTCAGGTACAGCGCAAAGGCCTTGACGGCCTCCACCGCGCGCCCGATGAGCCCCATGCCGGGCAGAAAGAGCTGCACCAGCAGAAAAACAGCTGCCGCTCCGCCAATGAGGAAGCGCAGCTCCCGCCGCAGGCCGGATGCGGTGCAAAGCAGCACCACGCCCACAGCGGTGAGGGTGGCAGGCAGAAAGGCCGCCTGGATCTGCAAAGCCCACATCATGGGCCAGAGCACACCAAGGCACAAAAGCAGGCTGACCGTCAGACGGCTCAGACGCTCGTAGGAAAACAGCTTTTTCAGCATGCCGGGTCAGCCTCCTTTCATTGGCATTTTTTGGGGGATCAGACGGGTTCGCCGCCCTGGGGGGTAACGTAGTTGACCTCCACACCGGCCTGCTGCATGCGCAGCGCCAGCTGCCCCCGTTCCGGGTCCTCGGTCTTGTAGGTAACGTAGTACAGGCGCACGTTGGGGCCCAGCCGCTTCATGCGGATGATCAGGTCACTGACGGCGGCAGTGGGGCGGGTGGTGATGATGACCACCGCACCGGTCTTGCGCAGATCCTTCATCTGCATCAGCAGTACGCGCTCGAAGCGCTCGGTCTCGTTGAAGGTGCAGCGGGCCAGCTCGTCCAGCAGCACGGGCAGACCCATGGTGCTGGAGTATTCCATGGGGCGGTCGCCCACCAGCGGCAGGCGCACTGAGTTGTCCTGACGGATCTGGCAGGCCACCACCGAGGCGGCGGTCTCCAGCAGTGCATCCCGCAGGAAGGGGCGGTGCTCTTCGCCGTAGCCCCGGCTCAGGTGGGGCGGGGAGGTATCCAGCATGACCAGCGCATCGGGCAGGGCGGGCTCCTCAAACTGGCGCACGATGATCTCCCGCTTGCGGGCGCTCATTTTCCAGTGGATGCGCTTCAGCGGGTCGCCCTGCTGGTAGTTGCGGAAATCGCTGGGGCTGAAGGGATCCTCCATAGCGCGCTTCATGGTCTCCACGCCCATATCGCCTGCGGCGAAGGTAAGGGGTTCCACCTCAAAGGGCACCGGCAGCACCAGCAGCTCGTGCCCGTCTGCATCGGGCACATGCTTGCGCTTGAAAAAGCCGAACACATCGGCTACGGTATAGTTTTCCACACCGGGAAACATAGCGCCCACATGGTCGGCAGCAAACTTGTGCGTAACCCGCTGGCGGCGCTTGCCCAGCTGCGTCAGGTGAATGGTGCCGGCGGGGGTATTGCTGGTGGCGCGCATGTGCAGCGCTACCGGAGCAATGGGCAGAAGGCTCTTGTGGCTTACGCCGATCTCCATACTGACCACCTCGCCCCGGTTCACCTTGTTGCTGGAGAGGGCAGTCTCCACTTTGACGGTTTTTTCCGCCATGCGCACGCTGGCATAGGCGAAGGCCCACGCCAGAAAGATAAGGATGGCGATGAGCAGATACATCCGGTTGCCCAGCGACAGGGCGCTGAAGAGGAAAAAGCCGAAGCATATGCCCATGATCAGGTTGGTTTTTCGCAAGGGGTCAGTTCACCTCCTTCTGCGGGGGATGGGCGGGGCCTCAGCCCAGCCGGAGGGGTACGGGCACGTTCTCCACCACGGCGATGAGGATCCGCTCGGCGGAGATGTTCTTCATCTTGGCCTCGGCGTTCAGCTGCACGCGGTGCGCCAGTACGGGCAGCACCATGCGCTGCACATCCTCGGGCAGCACGTAGTCGCGGTCGTTGAGCAGAGCGCAGGCCTGTGCGCCCTTGATGAGCGCGATGGCGCCGCGGGTGGAAACACCCAGCTGCAGGTTGGGGTGGGTACGGGTGGCCTGCGCAATGGAGGCGATGTAGTGCCGCACCTCCTTGGAGCAGTACACATTGCCGATCATGTTCTGCATCTCGATCACATCCCGTGCGGAGCAGACGGGGCTGAGGCCTGCCTGCGGCTTCACCGCAGCACTGAAGCGCTCAAGCACCACCATTTCCTCCTCAAGGGTGGGGTAGCCCATGGAAATGCGGATGAAGAAACGGTCCATCTGCGCTTCGGGCAGGGGATAGGTACCCACGAACTCGGTGGGGTTCTGGGTAGCCAGCACCAGGAAGGGCTTGGGCAGGGGATGGGTAACGCCGTCCACCGTGACCTGATATTCCTCCATTACCTCCAGAAGGGCAGACTGGGTCTTGGGCGAGGTACGGTTGATCTCGTCCGCCAGTGCGATCTGGCACATGATGGCGCCGGGCTTGAACTCCAGCTCGCCGGTTTTCATGTTTACCATGGTGAAGCCGGTCACGTCGGAGGGCACAACGTCGGGCGTGAACTGGATGCGGTTGAAGCTGCAATCCAGCGATTTGGCGAGAGCGCCGATCATGGTGGTCTTGCCCGTGCCGGGCACGTCCTCGATCAGCACGTGACCCTTGCACAGCATGGCGATGAGCAGCAGCTCGATCACCTCGTCCTTACCGACGATGACCTTTCCGATATTCTGTTTGAGGGCAGAGATAACCTGACGTGGATTGAGCATAGCAAGGCTCCTTACATAGCGATAGTAGTAAAAGGGTTTACGAACAATCGACCATGTTATATTATAACGAAAGCATGCATGTTTTACAAGTCTGTGACAAAAGTTTTACGAACAAAATGGTGTATCCCATCCGGCGGCCGGCGGCGTGCTTCTCCTTTTTCTTGACAAGTCTGCCGCCGCTCCAGTATCATAAGGGGAGAGACGGCTTATCTCCGCCTTTTGACCGATCGTAAAGGAGTTGTTCCATGCGTAATAAAGCCAACCTGATGCTGCTGGCTGCGCTGGCGGGGCTTGTTGTGCTGGTGGCAGCTGCCGGGGTATTCTTTGGCGGGGGGCTTCGCCTGCCGGACAGCGTCAAGGGGCCGGTCATCATCCCCGCCACGGAGGGGTTGATCATCCCCGGCGAAGCGGCAGCAGTCGCTTATGAGCTCCCAGCCGATACGGCGTGGCTGTCGGTGCAGGCAGATGGGTTTACCTATGCGCCGGTGCCGCTGGTGTGCGAGGGGGATTACACCTTCACACAGCCGGACGGCGGGTACAACACCCTGCATGTAACAAAGAGCAGCATCCGTATGCACAGTGCAGACTGCGTAACGCAGGACTGTGTATCGCAGGGTGCGGCAACGCTGGCCAGCCTGGACTTTCGTGCATTGGGCGGGCAGATCATCTGTCTGCCCCATAAGCTGATCGTGGAGCTGCTCCCTCCGGGCGGGCAGCACAGCGTGATCGTACTGGAGGAGGGGCAGCCGTGAAAGTGACCAAAGCGCAAAAGCGCACCCGGCGGGTGGCTTTGATGGGGCTTTTGCTGGCACTGATGCTGATCCTCGGCTTTGTGGAAAGCCGCCTGCCGGTGCCCGGGCTGCCGGGTGTAAAGCTGGGATTGAGCAACGGTGTGCTGCTCTTCGCCCTCTATCTGCTGGATATTCCTGCCGCCCTGCTGCTGATGGTGCTGAAGATCCTGCTGAGCGGATTCCTCTTCGGCAACCCGTCCTCCATGATGTATGCAGCCGCAGGCGGCGTGCTGAGCCTGTGTGGCATGGCGATCCTCCGCAGCACCAAAGCCTTCGATGTGGTACCCGTCAGCATGGCGGGCGGGCTTTTGCATAATGTGGGGCAGGTAGGGCTTGCCATGATCATTCTTGAGACCCCGGGGCTGCTGGTGTACATGGCGGTTCTGATGGCCGTGGGCATGGTCACGGGTCTTGCCACCGGTCTTGCCGCCCGTGCGGTGATCCGGCGCTTCCCTGCGCACAGGTTTATTTGATGCACATTGTACCCATTGTTCTAAAAGAGATGGAGGTAGCACATATGCAACTGGATTATGCAGACATCGGGCGGCGCATCCGCATTGCCCGCAGCGAGAGCAATCTTACACAGGGCGAGCTTGCCAAGCGCATGGGCGTGAGCCCTTCCTTTGTGGGGCATCTGGAGAGAGGTACCCGTCAGGCCAGTCTGGAAACGCTGGTCAACCTTGCCAATGAGCTGGATCTGTCGGTGGATTATCTGCTGGCTGCCAGCCTGAAAAATTCGAACCCCTGCAGCCAGCAGATCCCCTATACAGAGGCACAGCTGGCGCTGATGCAGGAGATGCTTGCCCATCTGGATTATTATGTGCGCTCCAAGCGGTGAGCGGAGGGTTGGCTGCAAAGAAAATGAGCATCCGGTAAACATACCGGATGCTCATTTTTTGTAGCTTTTCGAAGGTTTTCTTCACCAGCAGGCTCTCACGCTACCCATGCAGGGAACCTTCGGGGCGACCAAACTGCCCAGCCCCTATGTATACCCGTTACCCCAGCATTTCAGCCACCACATGGCTCATGTTGTACAGCCCGGGCTCCCGGCCTGCCAGAAATGCCGCAGCTCGCACAGCGCCCCGGGCAAACAGGGAGCGGTTTTCCGCCCGGTGGGTCAGAATGATCTCCTCGCCCATGCCGTAGAAGGCCACCTCGTGCTCGCCGGTAACAGTGCCGCCGCGCACGGCGTGGATGCCCACTTCCTGATCGGTGCGTTTCTCGTTGCGTCCGTATCTGCCGTGCACCGGGGTGCGCTCGGTCTCCACACCCTTCTTGACGGCTTCGTACAGCATCAGGGCCGTGCCGCTGGGGCTGTCCACCTTCATGCGGTGGTGCCGCTCGATGATCTCCACATCATACCCCTCGCCCAGTGCCTTGGCAGCCTGCGCCACCAGATGCTCCAGCACGTTGATGCCGAGGCTCATATTGCCACTGCGCAGGATGGGCAGCTCCTTTGCGGCTTCGGCGATCATGGCCAGCTCCGCATCGGTAAAGCCGGTGGTGCAGATGACCGCAGGCAGCTTCTTGGCCTTGAGGAAGGCGAGCAGATCGCTCAGCCCGTCCGGGCGGGAGCAGTCGATGAGCACATCCGCATCGCACCGGATCTGCTCGTAGCTGCTGGCCATGGGAAAATCCATGGGCTGACCGTTGTAGGCAATATCCATGCCGTAGACGATCTCATCACCATGGCTGATGGCTTCCGCCGCGATCTCGCGGCACAGGCGGCCCATGGCACCGCCGAGAATGATCTTCATAAGGGTTTGTCCTCCTTTGTTGTGAGGGGTTGGGCGAATGCGGGATCTCAGCCTCCCGCACCTGTGATCTGTGCCCATGCGACGGGCGCATGAAGCAATTTGGGTCGTTTACGAACACAGACCTGTGCTTTTTTTCACACAGGTCTGTGTTGGTGGGCTGAAAGGTCAGAGCCCCAGCCCCGCCAGCGCCTTATCCATCATGGCTTTGGTGGCATCGCCGGCTTCGATCAGGGGCAGGCGCAGCTCGCCGCTGCACAGCCCCAGCTTTTCCATAGCATATTTGCAGGGGATGGGGCTTACCTCGCTGAACAGGGCATTGTTCAGCGGCAGCAGGCGGATCTGCTGCCTGAGGGATTCCTCGTGCCTGCCTTCAAAGTACAGGCTGCACAGCTTCGCCATTTCGGCAGGCACCACATCGCTGACCACGGAAATAACGCCTGCTGCGCCAATGGTCAGGAAGGGGTACACCATATCATCGCTGCCGCTGTACAGGGCAAGCTTGCCATCCATTGCCTCTACCTTGGCCATAACGGCGTTGATCTGGGCGGAGCTTTCCTTCAGGGCGATAAAGCGGTCGCATGCGCTGAGGCGGCGCAGGGTATCGGCAGAGATATCCACATTGGTGCGGCTGGGCACATTATACAGGATAATGGGCAGCTCGGTGTTCTCCGCAATGGTCATAAAATGGCGGTAGAGACCCTCCTGCGTGGTCTTGTTGTAGTAGGGAGTCACTACCAGCTGGGCAGCGCAGCCCAGATGACGGAACCGCTTCTCCGCCTCGATGACCGCCATGGTGTTGTTGGAGCCGGTGCCACAGATGACCGGCACACGGCCTGCGGCGGCCTGGACGGTCTCCCGGATGACCAGCTCTTTTTCCTCCATGGTCATGGTGGCAGGCTCGCCGGTGGTACCGCATGCGACCAGCGCAGCGGTGCCCTGCTCGATCTGCCAGTTGACCAGTTTTCGCAGCTGCTCAACGTTTACCTGACCGTTGGTGAAGGGAGTGACCAGTGCGCAGCCAGCGCCGCGGAACAAAGGCGTGATAGCCATAAGCATTACCTCCAAAAATCACAAAGACGAAGCGGGATGCGGCCTGTGCAGCGGCATCGGCCTCTGCCGGCTGCCGCACGATGCCTCCGGTGCCATTCACACATGGGAGGCCATCGATGCATCCCCACGATCATTCCTGATCCACTCTTGCGCCGTGAAACGGCGCAATATGCGGGGTGCAGGGGCCTCAGGCCCCTGCCGGGGTTCGGGGCAGCGCCCCGAAACACACCTCCGGGGGCTGCGCCCCGGATCGTACCCCCTTACACCCGGTGCTGGATGTAACCCATCTTGCACAGGTACTCAGCGCCCAGCACGCCGCCGCCGGCAGCGCCGCGCACGGTGTTGTGGCTCAGGCACACAAACTTGTAGTCCAGCACGGGATCCTCGCGCAGACGGCCGATGGTGATGCCCATGCCGTTGTAGATATCCCGATCCAGACGGGTCTGGGGGCGGGAGGGATCCTCAAAATAGGTCAGGAACTTTTCGGGGCTGGAGGGCAGGCCCAGACCGGCGGTGGCGGTGTAGGCATCGCAGTTCTGCCAGCGCTCCAGAATCTGCTCCATGGTGGGCTTCTTCTTGAACTTTACGCTGACCGCAGCCATGTGGCCGTCGGAGCAGGCCACGCGCAGGCACTGGGCGCTGATGCGGGGCATGTTGGTATCCACGATCTTGTCGCCTTCGATGTGGCCAAAAATCTTGAGGGGCTCGCGCTCGCTCTTCTCATCCTCGCCGCCGATGTAGGGGATCACGTTATCCACCATCTCGGGCCAGCGCTCAAAGGTCTTGCCGGCACCGCTGATGGCCTGATAGGTGCATACCATCACCACTTCGGGCTCAAAGTCCATCAGGGGCCAGAGAGCGGGCACGTAGCTCTGGATGCTGCAGTTGGGCTTTACGGAGATGAGGCCGGTCTCGGTGCCGAGGCGCTTGCGCTGGGCAGCGATGATCTCCGCGTGCTTGCCGTTGATCTCGGGGATCAGCATGGGCACGTCGGGGGTGTGGCGGTTGGCGCTGTTGTTGGAAACAACAGGCACACCGGCCTTGGCGTACTTTTCTTCCAGCGCCTTGATCTCGTCCTTCTTCATATCCACAGCGCAGAAAATGAAATCCACCTGAGCGGCAACGGCTTCCACATCAGCGCCGTCCAGCACGATCAGATCCTTCACCTTCTCCGGGATGGGGTCGTTGGGGAAAGCCCAGCGGCCTGCCACGGCTTCCTCGTAGCGCTTGCCTGCGCTGCGGCCGGAAGCGGCTGCGCACACCACGTCGAACCAGGGGTGATCCTTCAGGAGCAGCATAAAGCGCTGACCCACCATACCGGTCGCGCCGACGATACCTACACGATACTTCTGCATTGTTACCTTACCTCTTTCTGTTTTTTTCAGTATGTTTTTCTGCCCCTCAGGCTGCGCTGGGGTGGTACACCCTATGCAGCGGGGCGGGAATGGTGCGGGAAAACGGAGAAAACACGGGCACGGCGTGCGCTGGGCAGCGCAAACGGTGCGGCTGTCCTTACTCCTCGTCCAGCAGCGCCAGATCGGGATCTTCCTCGTCCTCGGAGACCGGGGGCGGGTTGCCCTGCAGCTTGGCCTTCAGATCGGCGGCGGCTTCCTCGCGGATCACCTGATCGATCTTCTTGGCGATCTCCGGGTTGTTCTTCAGGAACAGGCGGGCGTTCTCGCGGCCCTGACCGATGCGCTGATCCTCGTAGCTGAACCATGCGCCGCTCTTGTGGATGATGTCGCGCTCCACAGCCATATCCAGCAGGGTACCCTCGGTGGAGATGCCCTCGCCGTAGATGATATCGAACTCGGCCACGCGGAAGGGCGGAGCCACCTTGTTCTTGACGATCTTTACCTTGGTGCGGTTGCCCACGGCTTCGGAGCCGTTCTTGAGCTGCTCGCCGCGGCGCACATCCATACGCACGCTGGCGTAGAACTTGAGGGCGCGGCCGCCGGTGGTGGTCTCGGGGTTGCCGTACATCACGCCTACCTTTTCGCGCAGCTGGTTGATGAAGATGGCAACGGCGTTGGTCTTGGAGATAACGCCGGTCAGCTTGCGCAGCGCCTGAGACATGAGACGTGCCTGCAGACCCACGAAGCTGTCACCCATTTCGCCTTCGATCTCGGCACGGGGCACAAGGGCGGCAACGGAGTCGATGACCACGATATCCACAGCGCCGCTGCGGACAAGGGCTTCGCAGATCTCCAGCGCCTGCTCGCCGGTATCGGGCTGGGAGATGTAGAGGTTGTCCACATCCACGCCCAGCTTGCGGGCGTAGACCGGGTCGAGGGCGTGCTCGGCATCAATGAAGGCTGCTACGCCGCCCAGCTTCTGGGCTTCGGCTACCGCATGCAGGGCAACGGTGGTTTTACCGCTGCTTTCCGGGCCGTAGATCTCCACCACGCGGCCACGGGGCAGACCGCCCACGCCCAGCGCCAGGTCAAGCTCCAGACAGCCGGTGGGGATCACCTGCAGGTTCTGGTCTGCGGCGGCATCGGCAAACTTCATAACCGCGCCCTTGCCGTAGGTCTTGTTCAGCTGTGCCAGTGCGCTTTCCAGCGCTTTCATTTTCTCCTCGCGCAGGATATCCGCTTTTGCGGCTTCCTTGGCGGTCTCTTTTTTGGTGTCTTTCTTGGCTGCCATGGTGCTTCTCCTTCTATGTATAGTATTGGGAAAAATGCTGCTTTTGAGAGCTGCGGGGGTCAGTCAAACAGCTCCATCACGAAGTCGATCACGACCTCCAGAATATCCCCGGCGGCCTCCAGCCAGTGCCAGCGATGCTTCTTTTGGGGTTCCTCCGCTTCGGCGGTTTCCTCCGGGGCATCCGCGGCAGTATCGGCGGCGGCTTCCGTTTTCGTTGTTTCGGCGTTCTGCTCTTCGTTGGAGCGCTGCCACCAGTCCTCTTTTTTCTTGCGCCCGAACATCAGGCGATCACCTCCAGTGCCATGGAGAGGGCATGGGCTGCGGACTGCTCCCGCACCGACTGGCGGTCGCCTTCAAAGTGGCATTCATCCACCTTTACGCCGCCATCCCACGCCACGCCGATGAACACGGTGCCCACGGGGGTCTCCGGCGTGCCGCCGGTGGGGCCTGCGATGCCTGTGGCACTGACGGCCACATCCACCTTCAGGGCGGCTTTGGCACCCTGCGCCATCTGGCGGGCACAGGGCTCACTGACCACGCCCACCGTATCAATGATCTGCGAATCTACGCCCAGCAGCTCGTGCTTTACCCGGGCATCGTAGCTGACCACGCCGCCCATCAGCACGGCAGAAGCGCCGGAAACGCCTGCCACCGAAGCGGCGATCATGCCGCCGGTGAGGCTTTCGGCGGTGCCGAGGGTCAGGTTCTTTGTAAGAAAGCTGCGCACCACCTGTGCGCTGATGGTTGCCAGATCAGCCATGGAGCACCTCTTTGTTGTTGATGAAGTAATCCACACCGCTCCAGATGGTCATTACCAGCACGGCGATCTGGGAAGGGATCAGCAGCCAGCCGGCCAGAATGTGGAAGAGGGGGAAGCGGCACAGGTACACCAGATGGGCAATGACCATCACCATCTGGCAGGTGGTCTTGATCTTGCCCAGCTTCCCGGCGGAGATCACCTTGCCCTGCTCCACCGCCACCAGACGGAGGCCGTCCACCGCCAGCTCGCGCAGAAGCACCGCCACCACCAGCCATGCGGGCAGCAGCCCGTGGGCAATGAGCAGCACCATGGTGGAGAGCACCAGAAGCTTGTCCGCCACGGGGTCGATGAATTTGCCGAAATTGGTTACAAGATTGTATTTGCGGGCAATGTGACCATCCACGAAATCGGTGATGGCAGCGCCGATGAACACGAACAGCGCAATGTAGTATGCCCATGTCGCATTCTTCAGACTCAGCAGCAGCGCCAGCACGGGCACGCTGCAGATGCGGATGATGGAAAGTTTGTTGGGAAGATTCATAGCTTTACCCCCAATAGATCGTAGGTGCGGGCTTCAGTGATCCTGACCCGGATAAAGTTGCCGATATCGCCCTCGTCCACGCCGCTGACGAGGATCACACCGTCGGTCTCCGGCGCTTCGGCAGCGCTGCGGCCTGTGCCGGTACCGTCGGTACGCACGTTCTCCACCAGTACGAGGGTCTCCTCGCCCACCCGGAGCAGGTTGCGCTCCAGAGAGATCTGCTGCTGGGCGGTCATGAGCCGGTCGAGGCGTTCTTCTTTGAGCTCCTCGTCGATCTGATCGTCCATTTCAGCGGCGGGGGTATCCTCCTCCGGCGAGTAGGCGAAAGCGCCCAGCCGGTCGAAGCGTACATCGGTGATGAAGTCCATCAGGCGCTGGAACTGCTCCTCGGTTTCGCCGGGAAAGCCGGTGATGAACGTGGTGCGCAGGGTAAAGCCCATCTCCCGGGCTTTTTTCAGCAGGGAGCGGGTCTTTTCGATATCGCCGCGGCGGTTCATGCGCTTGAGCAGCAGCGGGTCGGCGTGCTGCAGGGGCAGATCCAGATAACGGCAGATGTTGGGGCGGGAGGCCATGGCGGTAAGCAGGGCATCGTCCACCTCGTCGGGGTAGGTGTAGAGCACCCGCAGCCATTCCACGCCGGGAATATCGGCGGCACGGGTCATCAGCTCGGGCAAAAGGGAGCGCCCGTGGGTATCCATGCCAAAGCGGGAGGTATCCTGCGCAATGAGCACATGCTCCTTAACGCCCTGCGCCGCCAGATGGGCGATCTCGGAAAGCACATCCTCCATATCCCGGGAGCGGAAGCCGCCGCGGATGAGGGGAATGGCGCAGTAGGTGCAGCGGTTGTCGCACCCGTCTGCAATGCGGATGTAGGCGGTATGGGGCGGGGTGGTGAGCACCCGGTCGCCGCAGAGCACCTGCTCGTTGAGCTTGGTGTAGCTGGGGCGTTTACCTGCCAAGGCCTCTTCGATGGCCCGGGGCAGCTTGTCGTACTCGCCAACGCCCAAAAACAGGTCGATCTCGGGCATTTCTTCCCGGAGGGCTTCCTCGTAGCGCTGCACCAGACAGCCGGTGGCCACCAGCAGCTTGCAGCAGCCGGTTTCCTTATACTCTGCAAGGGAAAGCAGCGTGTCGGTGCTCTCCTGCTTGGCAGGGTCGATGAAGCCGCAGGTATTGACGATCAGGATCTCCGCCTTGCGCTCGTCTGCCGTGAGGGTATGCCCCGCATCCCGCAGGATGGCCAGCATCAGTTCGCTGTCTACACGGTTCTTGCTGCAGCCGAGGGAGATGAGTCCAACGTTTGCCAATGAAAAGCCTCCAACATAAAGGAATGCGGAAGCCCAGCAAGGCGCTGTGCCTCCGCATATCATTTTATCATACTTTGTAGGGAAAAGAAAGTGTTTCAACGCTCCGGGCGGTTGTGGGAATGGTTTTTCGTTGTATTCATCTACCGGCGGGGTTATGCCATGGCCCCCTCCAGCTCAAGGAGCAGCCCATCCAGCCTGCGCTGCCAGCCGTCAAAGTCCATATGGGGTATGTAGTGGTTCTCCAGCTCGTCATGGAGCGCTTTGGCGGCGCTCAGCTGCTCCAGGGCACGGCAGAGCATCAGCTCGAAGGCGTTTTTGTCGTAGCCCCGTTCTTTTTCCGGCTGGGTGCTGGTGCCGCACAGCTGCTGCCACGGCGTGGCTTCCGGCTGGGTCTCCGGCAGGCAGGTGCGCAGCAGCAGCTTCTGCTCCGGCAGCAGAATGCCGTCCAGCTCCTCGGGCCACAGGGGGTTGAGCAGATGCACCACCGGCAGCCCCCGCCAGCAGGCCGTCCAGCCGATCTCTTGCCACAGGGGCGTCAGGCACAGTCCCTGTGGACATTCCACCCGGCGGATGGTCAGCCCGGAGGGCTCCGGCAGGGTCAGCTGCCCCTTGGGGGTAAAGCCTCCGGTAAAGAGCCGCCGGCAGGTGCCCCTGCCGCCGCGCCTTGGCAGATCGTCCGTCCATTGCTTTGCCAGCCCGTGCAGCCGATCTTCGCGCAGGCTCTGCCCGGCGCACAGCCGCCCTAGCTGCCCGGCAGCGGAAAGAAAGCTGTAGCACCGGCTGAAACGCAGGGAGATCTCTCCCTGCAATGCGGCGATCTCTCTGGCATGGGGCTGCATGGCGCGCTCATCCAGAAAGTCGCCGAGGGAGACCAGCGTATCCCTTGCGCCGGGGGTGACGGGGTCGTATACATGGGGCGCAGTGCCGTCCATCATGGCCCAGCCCAGCTGGGGCAGGGCGATGCCGTCCAGGCTGTCCGGGTCGGAGGAGCAGTGGAAATACTCCACCTCCTGCCCGGCAGCTGCCGCCGCCTGCGCCACGTGGCGCATCAGCGTGCTTTTGCCCACACCGGGGCCGCCTTTCAGGTAGAACATGCGCTTTCGCTGCGCCGCAGGCAGGATATCCTCAAAGCAGGAATAAAAGCCAACGGATGTGTTGCCACCGGCAAAAACATGCAGATCGTTCATGGAACTCCCCTTCCTTGTTGCGTATGCTTCACAGGAAGGATATGCGCCGCTTTGGCGGGATATGCTGCAGGCAAACGGTGCAGCCGCAGGCTTTCGGGCAACCGTTGCGGGATCGGTGCCAAAGCGGCGTGTTTTTGGACGAACAAAACGGGGCTGCCGCAGTGTTGACCGCAGCAGCCCCGTTGCATCGTATGTTGTTTTGTTACTCTACCAGCGTGCCCCAGCGCTTCTTGGCCTCGGTGTAGGCCTTTTCGATGGCTGCCATGTGCTCGCTGTTGACGGCATCGCCGCCGTGGGTCTTACTGTTCACAAAGTGCACACAGATCATGCCGTAGAAGTTGTTCTTCTCCTCAAACTTGCGCTTGGTGAAGGCGCTTACCTTCGGGTTGCCGTTCTTGTCGGTATCCATCCAGCCGTGGGGGTAGCCGTAGATACTGACGCAGTAGACGGTGCCGTTTACGTTGAGCCACGCCGCGCGGCGGTCCCAGGAAGCACCGATGTTGGTGCCGCCCAGATTGCCGTTGTAGTCGGGCCAGCAGTAGTTGGCGTTGTTGTTCTTCAGGTCGTTCATAATCAGCTTCAGCTGAGAGGAGGAGGGCTTCTTGTCCTGATACTTGGCACCGCCGATCTCGCACATGATGCGGGTATCGTTGGTGCTGAGGGGCACACAGTCGGCGTGGTTGCCGCCGGACCAGCGGTAGATGGTGAACACCTTGCCGGTCAGCACGTCCATCACCTGTGCGGTGGTGCTCTTGGGGAAGAGCTCGCCGCCGTTATCGTCGTAGTTCCACTTGGCTTTCTTTACCTTGTAGACCGTGCCGAACTCGGGCTCCACGGCGCTGCCGCCGGTGGTACTGTCGGGGTCGTAGGTGGTGGAGCCGTTGGAGACCAGCTTGGCTTTGGCGGTAAGGATGGGCCAGGTTTTGGCACCCATCACGCCGTCCACCTCAAGCCCCTGCTGGTAGCGCTGGAAGTTGCTTACGGCGGCCTTGCTGGCGCTGCCGTAGGTGCCGTCCAGTGCGCCGGTGTAGTAGCCCAGCACGTAGAGGGCTACCTGCATGGCGTATACGCGCACATCACCCACGAGGGTGTTGTCGTCGTAGAACTTGTCGTTGAGGGGCTGGTTCCACAGCCCCAGCACATGGGCCGCCAGAGCGGTATCGTTCATAATGCCGGAGGATACCTGCCCATAGCGGGCGTAGTAGGGCTGACCCTTGTAGTAGAGGCGGCAGTATTCCACGCCGTTGAGGGTGGTGGTGGTGGTGGCCACCATCATCAGCACAGAGCCGGCGGGAGCGCTGATCTTGCCTTCATCCACGCCCACGGTGGGGTAGAGGTCGGTGGCTCCGGGCAGGGTGATGAACTTCTTGCTGGTGGTGGGGCCGTTGTTGCCGGTGGTGGAGGAGGTGCGGGCGCAGTCGCTGCGCACATAGCCGATGGTGCCGTTGCTCAGGCGGATCTTGTACCAGGTGTAGCTGCCGCTGGGCACGGGGCTGTCCAGCATATCCACAACGCTGCCCTTGGCCAGCAGAGTGCCGGAGCGCTTGCCGCCGGGGGTAAGGCGCACCACCGTGCCGGACTTGACGATGGTCAGCTTGCCGGTGACGGTATTGCTGCCGGAGGTGCTGTTGTTGTTGCCGCCGGCGTTCAGGTTGGTGTAGGTACCCATGATCCAGCCGGTCTCGCCGCCATAGGTGACTTCGTACCATGTAACGCTGCCGACGGTGGTCTTGTTGGTGTAGCTGAGGGTGATGCCCTTGGGCACCACGCCGAGGCGCACGGAGCTCTTGCTGGCCTTCTTGCGCAGGTTTACCTGATCGATGGTGGTCAGGCTACCCAGTGCGGTGGAGCCGGTGGAACCGCTGCCATTGCCGGTGTTGCCATTGCCGGTGTTGCCGCTGCCGGTATTGCCGTTGCCGGTATTGCCGTTGCTGCCGCCGCCGCTGGCGTTGACGTAGGTACCCATCAGCCAGCCGGTCAGATCGCCGTAGACGACCTTGTACCAGGTGATGTTGTCGCTGGTGGAGGTGTCGAAATAGGTGAGGGTGGTGTTGATGGGCACGATGGCCAGACGGGGAGAATCGGTGGTGGCGCGCTCACGCAGGTTCACGGAGGCGCGGGTCTTGAGGGTGCCGGTGCTGCCGCTCACGATCCCGCTGCCGGAGGAGCCGGAACCGGAGCCGGAGCCGGAGCCGGAGCTGCCGCTGCCTGCGGAGGTGCCTGTGACCAGCGCATACAGCGCCGCCTGGGTGATGGGGCCTGCATCGCCGTCGCGGGAGAGTTTGTTGGCCTTCTGGAACTTGTAGACGGCATCATCGGTCTTTTGGCCGTAGTCGCCGTCGGTATCGCCGGAGTAGTAGCCCAGCTTCTTCAGCGCCAGCTGCAGGGCGTACACACGCACATCGCCCACCAGATTGAGGCTCTTTTTGAGGGTGGTGTAGGTGCCTGCCTTCCAGATGGTGTTTTCGATGTGGGAGGCCAGCTCCTCGTCGGAGAGGAGCTGTACATCGGCCACGCGCACTTGGTACTGCTTGCTGTTGTAGAAAACGCCGTAGTAGTTTACGGAGCCTGCGGTGTAGTAGTTATCGCTCACCAGCTGGCACACGGTACCGGCAGCCACGGTAAGCTGGGAGCCGGAGCCGTAGGTGGTGCCGGTAAAGAACACCGCACCCGAAGAGGGGACCCGCACGAAATACTTCTTTGCAGAGCGGGTAAGGCTGGCGGGCGAGTTGCCCACGCTGCCTGCACTGCTTGCAGCGGGAATAAGCCCCACGCAAAGGCAGAGCACCAGCGCCAGTGCGATGATCCGGCGCATGAGCCCGGATGCTTTGTTCTGATGGTTCCTGTTATCCATGCCGCAGACCTCCGAAATTTTTGAAAGACGCACAGGGGACACCTGTGTATCGTAGCCTACTCTATCATGGTTATGATATTACAACTTTGTTACATTGTCAATACTTTTTGTTGGGCTCCTGCAAGAAAATACAGGGGGCGCGATCTGCGCAGAATAAAGGACTGCACAGGTTGTGTGCGGGTTTTTGGCAGGCACAACAGGTTGTGTATTTTTGTAACAAACGGGCGGAGCAGGGGGGTGCCCTCAGATTTCAAGGGCTGCAATGTCTGCCAGCAGGGCCTGCACATCCTCCTCTGCGGTGCACACAGATGTGACCAGCCGCACGGCGGCGTGCTCCTCATCCACTTTGCCCCAGTAGGTGATCACATATTCTTTTGCAGCTGCCCTACCACAGCATTGGGCAGGATGAGGAAGATCTGGTTGGCAGCGGTGTCGCAGAAAAGGGGGAAGCCTTTTTCCACAAATGCACGCTTGATGCGCTGCGCCTGATCGTTGGCGGTACGGGAGGCCTCCACGTAGAGGCCGTTCTCCATGAGAGCTTCGAACTGTACCCCCAGCAGGCGGCCCTTTGCCAGCATGGCGCCCCGCTGCTTGATGCGGTAGCGGAAGCAATCCCGGTACGCCTCGCCGGGGATCACGATGGCCTCGCCGAACAGGAGGCCGCACTTGGTACCGCCGATGGTAAAGGCATCGCAGACCCTGGCAAGGAAGGGCAGATCCACCTGCGGGTCGGCGGCAAGGCCGTAGCCCAGACGGGCACCGTCCACAAAGAGGGTCAGCCCCAGCAGGTGGCAGGTCTCGGAAAGCTCGCTCAGCTCCTTGCGGGTGTAGAGGGTGCCGATCTCTGTGGGATGGCTGATGTAGACCATCGCCGGGCGGGCAATGTGCTCATGGGAGGAATCGTTGCGCTGGAGCAGTACCGCCTCCTGCACCTGAGCGGCAGAGATCTTGCCGTCTTTGGAGGGCAGGGGCAGCACCTTGTGGCCGGTGGCCTCCACAGCACCGGTCTCGTGTACGTTGATGTGGCCGGTATCTGCGCAGAGCACGCCCTCAAAGGAGCGCAGCCCGGCTTCGATCACCAGCAGATTGGCCTGCGTGCCGCCCACCACGAAATGTACGGCGGCATCCGGGCAGTCGCATGCCTGCCGGATGATGGTGCGGGCGGTGTCGCAGCGTTCGTCCTCGCTGTAGCCGCAGTGCTGCTCGCCGTTGCTTTCCACCAGTGCCTTCAGCACGGCGGGATGTGCGCCGCAGGCGTAGTCGCATTCAAAATGGATCATGGGCATATACCTCGTTTCTGTTTTTATGATGGAGCACCTTTTCTGCCGGTATGCCCGGCAGAAAGCGGGAGAAAATACCTATTGTATGCTAACGTGTTTCCGGGCGGCTGTCAATACTGGGGATATGCCCGGAGATACAACGGCTGCGGCTCTCGTTTTCTTCCTCTTGTTTTTTCGGTGCAAAGGTGTATAATAGTCACAGGACAAACGTTTTCGCAAAACAGACAACAGCAGAAAAACAGCCGGAGGAATTCCTCAAAACGATGCGGCAAAAAGTTTTGCCCCACCTACCCGACCATCCAGAAAGGCGTGATACAGACATGATCCGCAGATTTGACTATGGTACCCCCCTGCCCACCGAGGCCATTGTGCAGGAGCTCCCCGTCTGCCGGGATGCGCTGCCCTTCTTTACCGTTGCAAGCACCGGCGAGGGTCTCACCTTTACCCGTACGCTGGGGAAGGACGATCTGATCTACGGCCTTGGCGAGACCGTGCGCGGCATCAACAAGCGCGGGCACATCTACCGCAGCTGGAACAGCGACGAGTTTTCCCACCATGAGGATAAGCAGTCCCTCTACGCCTCCCACAACCTGCTCCTCTTCAGCGGTGAAGGGAAACCCTTCGGCGTGTTTTTTGACGACCCCGGCGAGGTGATCTTCGATCTGGGCTACACTGCTGCCGATACCGCCGCCATCACCAGCGTAAACGGCGATCTGAGCCTGTACCTGATCGAAGAGGACGGCCTCAACGCCATCGTGGCAGCATTCCGGCAGCTGATCGGGCAGTGCTACCTGCCGCCCAAGTGGGCCTTCGGCTACATCCAGTCCCGCTGGGGCTATGCGGCAGACAGCGAGGTGCGCACCATCGTCAGCGAGCACCGCAGCCGCCACATCCCGCTGGACGGCGTGTGCATGGATATCGACTACATGGTGGATTACAAGGATTTTTCGTGGAACCGGGAATCCTTCCCCGATCTGAAAAGTCTCTGCGCCGATATGAAGCAGGAGCACATCCGGCTCATCCCCATCATCGATGCGGGTGTAAAGCAGCAGGAGGGCTATGATGTATGCGACGAGGGTTTGCAGAACAGTTACTTCTGCACCTATGAGGACGGCACGCCCTTTGTGGGTGCGGTCTGGCCCGGGCGCAGCTATTTTCCGGATTTCTTCCAGCCTGAGGTGCGGGAGTGGTTCGGCAAGAAGTACCACAAGCTGATGGAGCAGGGCATCGAGGGCTTCTGGAACGATATGAACGAGCCTGCCCTGTTTTACTCGGAGAGCGGTATTGCGGAAGCCCGCGAGGAGCTTACCAAGCTGCTGGATATGAATCTGGGTCTGGATGCCTTCTTCCACCTGAAGGATGTGCTCATGGGCATGCAGAACAACCGCAGGGATTATGCCAGCTTCTACCACAAGTATGCGGGGCGGAGGGTGCGCCATGACAAGGTGCACAACCTGTACGGCGGCTTTATGACCCGTGCCGCCCACGAGGGTCTGCGCAGCTACGATCCCGATAAGCGGCATCTGATCTTCTCCCGTGCCTCCTATGTGGGTGCCCACCGCTGGGGCGGCGTGTGGCAGGGCGACAACACCTCCTGGTGGAGCCATATCCTGATGAATCTGAAGATGCTGCCCTCCCTCAACATGTGCGGCTTCCTCTATACCGGTGCCGATCTGGGCGGTTTCTCCAACAACACCACCGAGGATCTGCTGCTGCGGTGGCTGCAGCTGGGCGTGTTTACGCCCCTGATGCGCAACCATTCCGCCCTGCACACCCGGGAGCAGGAGATCTACCGCTTCGGCATGCAGGAGGATATGAAGAACATCCTTACCGTGCGCTATGCGCTTCTGCCCTACCTGTACAGCGAGTTTATGAAGAATGCCCTCACCGGCGGCAGCATGTTCCGCCCCATGGCGTTCGACTATCCGGATGATCCTGCCTGCCTGCGCATCGAGGATCAGGTGATGCTGGGCAGCCAGTGCATGATCGCCCCGGTCTACGAGCAGAACGCCCGCGGCCGCTATGTGTATCTGCCGGAGGATATGCTGCTGGTGCGCTTCCGCTCGGCTGCGGACTACTGCCTCATCCCCATGGAGAAGGGACGGCACTGGATCGAGCTGGAGCTGAACGAGATGCCGCTGTTCATCCGCAGGGGCTGCGTGATCCCCATGAGCCGCGGCGGCGAATGGGTGGAGGCTGTGGACTTTGCCGACCTGACCCTGCTGGGCTGGGTGGACGGCGAAGCCGTGTATGATCTCTACAACGATGATGGCTATACCGTGGAGCCGGTGCTGGAGGACGGCCTGACCCGGATCATCCTCAGTGTAGCGGAGGGCAAAGCCGAAGCCGCAGGCGAAGGCCTGACCGTGGATGCCTCCCGCGTGATCGTCGGGTAAGGGAGCCTTCAGATCGTTGAAAAACACGCCTTCGGCGGCTTTTTCAACGAGATTTGCACCGTTTGCCTA
>JAZQHO010000191.1:0-16484 GCA_045540635.1 Candidatus Limiplasma sp. | reverse complement strand
GTGCCCATGCAATGGGCACAGAGAGCGGGATTCCAAAGGGCCTCAGGCCCTTTGGCGGGATCCAAGGGCCGCCCTTGGCAGTGGGTGTGGGAGGCAACGCCTCCCACCGTCCCTCCCCCGGTTACTTAAGCCGCACCGCCTTTTCCTGTGCGGTCAGGCACAGCTCGGCGGCCTTGAAGCAGTGGTGCTGGGTCATAGCGATCTCGGTGCGGTTGAGGCAGTCCAGAATCAGCTCGCCGAAGAAGGGGCAGCCAACGCCGTCGGCGTTGTAGTACTTCTCCTGCTGCTGGTTGACCAGGAATACATGGTCGCCGCCCTCCATGTCGGTGGTGATGTTCACGTACTTGCGCAGCTCAATGTAGCCCTTGGTGCCAATGATCAGCGTGCGGCCATCGCCCCAGGTGCGCAGGCCATCGGGAGTGAACCAGTCCACACGGAAATAGTTGGTGGTGCCCTTTTGACCCACGATGTTGCAATCGCCGAAATCCTCCAGCTCGGGGTGGTCGGGGTTGGCATAGTTGGCAATGCGGCTGTAAGTGACCTCCGCCTCCTCCTCACCGGTAAAATACATGTACTGCTCGATCTGGTGGCTGCCGATATCGCACAGGATGCCGCCGTACTTCTCCCGCTCAAAGAACCATGCGGGGCGGGCGTGCGCCATCAGCCGGTGGGGGCCGAAGCCCTCCACATGCACCACTTCGCCGATCTCACCAGCGGCGATCATCTGCCCGGCAAGGGTGGCGGCCTGGCAGTGGATACGCTCGCCATAGTAGCACATATACTTGCGCCCGGTGGCCTTGACCATCTCTCTGGCGGCATTCAGCTGCGCCATGGTGGTGAAGGGGGCTTTATCGGTAAAATAATCCTTGCCCGCGCCCAGCACACGGAGGCCGAAGGGGCCGCGCTCGCTGGTGATGTGGGCACCGGCGATCATGTGGGTATCCTTATCGCTGAGCACTTGCTCCTCGGTAAGCGCCACCTGCACCTGCGGGTAGGTCTTTACAAAGTTGGCCACCTTGTTGGGGTCGGGATCGTACACATATTTAAGGGTGCCGCCCGCTTCGATGAGGGCGTTGGTCATGCCGTAGATGTGGCCGTGATCCAGATGAGCGGCGGAAAAAACAAATTCGCCCGGCTTTACCACGGGGGCGGGCTTGCCCTTGGGGGCATAGGTCATGCCGTTGGATGCATCCACTTTCATTGCTGCTCTCTCTCCTTACTTGCGGTAGTTGCTGCCAAGGGTGATCTCGCCGCCAAGCTCTGCGGCAGAGGTGGTCTTTTCATAAAAATGGGGCACATTCTGCATGATGCCCTCCACCGTGTAGAAGGGGTCGTCCTTATCCAGCGGCAGGCTGACAGTCTGCCCCACGGCACCGGACTTGAAAATGGCGGTGATCAGCTCGATGGTACGCCGTCCGTCCTCGCCGCCGATGGCTACCTCGCCGCCGTTCTCGATGGCGGTGAGCACATTCTCCAGCTGGCCGTCGTGCCCCTCCCACTGCACACGGGGCAGGGCGGCGGCATAATCGGCGATCTGCTTCTCCAGCGCCTCGTTGCGCTCGGGGAAGCCGTTGCCCATGGAGCTGGATGCATAGCAGGCAAAGGGAGCGGCGATCTTGGCCTTCTCGCACTGGAACACCAGCTGCTGCTCCTCGCCGTGGTGCACCACAGAGGCGGTCAGCTGCGCCAGCGCGCCGGGATATTGCAGAATGCTGGCGGAGAGATCCTCCACCTCGGCATTGTCGTGGGCCACATTGGCCAGCACGCTCGTTACCTTCTGCGGCAGACCCATCATCCATGCCAGCATGTCGATGTGGTGCACAGCATGGTTCAGGGTGCAGCCGCCGCCTTCCTTCTCCCATGTGCCGCGCCACCACAGGTCGTAGTAGCAGTGGCCGCGCCACCAGAAGCTGTCCACCTGCGCAGCGCGCACAGGGCCGGCAATGCCGCTGTCCAAAAGCGCCTTCAGATCGGCAATAGGCTGGCGGAAACGATTCTGGGCGATGATGGAAAGCTTTTTGCCGCTCTCGTCCCGGGCGCGGAGCATGGCATCGCACTCCTCCAGGGAGGCCGCCATAGGCTTTTCGCACACCACGTTCTTGCCGGAGCGCAGGCAGTTGATGCTGATGGAGGCATGCACATAGGGCGGGGTGCAGACATCCACCAGATCGATATCCGTAAGGGGAAGGATCTTTTCGTGGTCATCGTAGACCTGCGCATCCAGCCCGTAGCGCTCCTTCATGCGCTGTGCCTTCTCGGGCACGATATCCACAAGTGCGACGATCCTGCAGCGTTCGGGAAATTTGAGATAGGCCTGCACATGGGCGTTGGAAATACTGCCTGTGCCGACGATGGCTACACGGATCATGGGTAAAACACCTCCATTGAATTGTTCGGTTTGATTGGTTGTATTATAGACCGGATCCCTGCTTTTTGCTATGGAATGGCTGCAGCTTTCCATGCAGATTCTGCACGGAAGGAGGGGGATCAGTCCGTGCGCTTGGGATCCTTCTGCGCCTCTTTGCTGCGCTTGCGGAAAGCAGAGGGCGACATGCCCGCCATTTTGGTAAACACCCTGAGGAAGTTGGAATAATCGTTAAAGCCGCAGCGGTAGGCCACCTCCCCCAGCGGGATGGCTTCGGTGATCATGGCTTTGGCCATCTGCACCCGGCGGTGGAGCACATAATCGTACACGCTGCGCCCGGTGTAGCGCACAAACTCGTGGCTCAGAAAGGAAACGCTCACGCCAAACTGACGGGCGAGGGATTCCAGCTTCATCTGCTGGGTGTAGTTTTCGTTTATATAGGAAAGGATCTCATGCATCACTCCGTTGACCACGATGGGCTCGGTGGTGGTTTGGGCGTTTTTCATGTTGCGGCACACCAACGAAAGGAAGTTGAGCATGCGCACATGGTTGGTAAAGCGCCCCACGGAGGAGGTGGTGTGCAGATCCTCCGCCATCCGGCGCAGGTATTCCTTGCAGCTGAGGGCATCCTCGTGGGTCATCTGGAAATGGCACTGCCCGTTCTGGATATATTTGTTGAGAAAACGCTCCAGATCGATGGTGCCTGCGCCGCACACCTTCAGCGTTGCGGGGGTGATGTAGAGGAAGGCGCGCTCGTAGTTGACAGGCGCACCGTCACCGATGAGGCCGTGCATGCAGAAGGGCGGCACCACCACCAGCTGGTCCGCATCAAGGGGGTATACATTGTTATCCACACAGTAGAATTTGGCACCGCCGTAGTGGATGTACAATTCGTAAAAATCGTGGCAGTGCAGCCCATACAGGCCCCACCGCTCATCAAGGCGGTAGCAGGCATCCCAATCGTGGCGCTGGTTGTTCATACCTTCAAAGGAAGCCGACATGCGGATGGCGTGGTTCATCAATAGCACCTCCACGGTCTATACAACTGCGAACGTAATATGCATAGTTTTGGACACGCAACTGATAAACTCCTCTTATTTTGTTGATTGTTGCAAAATTTGCATACTTATCAGCAACATCCGCTCATTTGGGAAAAGTAGTTTTGTAACGTTGTTACACAATGCAACATTTGCATAGAACCAAGCAGTATCAGCGTTGAAATGGCGCATCATGAAAAGTATAATGGTTGTATCAAAGGGATGGAATAAATGGGCGTATTTTCGCCTTATTTCCCATACGCAAAGGAGGAGCGCAGCAATGAGCACCATCAAGGCGCCCCGGAAAAGGATGAACTGGTTGAAACGCGACTGGCGGCTGTACCTGATGCTGGCCGTGCCGGTAGTCTGGTACCTGCTGTTCTGCTACAAGCCCATGGTCGGCGTAATGATCGCCTTCCAGAAATACAGCCTTGTAAAGGGCATGTGGGGCAGCAAGTTTGTAGGCTGGGACAACTTCGAATTCGTCATGGGCCTGCGCGACTTCCCCCTGGCGCTGAAGAACACCCTGCTGCTGAACCTGATGGGCCTGATTGTGGGCTTCCCGGTGCCGATTGTGCTGGCCATCATGCTCAACGAAATCCGCAACAAGGGCGTGAAGCGCGTCTCCCAGACGCTGCTCTACCTGCCTCACTTCCTGAGCTGGATTATCATCGGCGGTATGGTGCTGAAGATTTTCGCCCCCACCACCGGCGTTGTGAACGCCACCCTGCTCAAATGGGGCTGGATTGACCAGAACATTCCCTTCCTGACCGACGGCCCCACCTGGCAGTGGACGTACACGCTCATCGGTGTGTGGCAAAACATGGGCTGGGGCACCATCCTCTACCTGTCCGCCATCACCGGCATCAACATGGAGCTGTTCGAAGCCGCCAAGATTGACGGCGCCAACAAGCTGCAGCAGATTTGGCACGTTACCCTGCCCGGCATCCGCTCCACCATCGTGGTGCTGCTGATTCTCAACATCGGCCAGATGATGAACATCAGCTTCGACCGGCCCTACATTCTGGGCAACACGCTGGTGCAGGACTACTGCGACGTGCTTTCCACCTTCGTGTACCGCACCGGTATTACCAACGCCAAGTTCGACCGTGCCACCGCCATTGGTCTGTTCCAGTCGGTGGTCGGCCTGATTATGATCTCCGCCGCCAACTTCGTCACCAAGCGGCTTGGCGAAGACGGTATCTGGTAAGAAAGGAGAAGGACGCAAATGACAACGATTCCTGCCGGCGTACAGCTGAACAAGAAAAAGTCCACCTGGACCATTGGTCAGATTGTTTTGGTAGCCGTCATCTTTGTATTCGTGCTCACCTGTGTGCTGCCCTTCCTGAACGTGATTGCCATCTCGCTCAGTTCCAAGAGCGCCATTCTGCGCGGCGATGTATCCTTCTGGCCAGTGGAGTTTGAAACCAAGGCCTACGAGATTCTCTTTGCGGATAAGACCATGATCGACTGCCTGTTCTACACCGTAAAGATGACGGTCATCTACACGGTGCTGGCCATGCTGATGACCATCCTGATGGCCTACCCCCTTACCAAAAAGCGCCTGAAGGGGCGCAAGCTGTTCAACCTGCTGGCCCTGTTCACCATGTACTTCTCCGGCGGTACCATCCCGATCTACCTGAACGTGAAGGAGTTCGGCATGCTGGACAGCATGTGGTCGCTGATTATCCCCGGCCTGCTTTCCACCTATAACATGATTATCATGCGCAGTTTCTTCGCCTCCCTGCCCAACGAGCTGGAAGAAGCCGCCACCATCGACGGTGCAAACGACTTCCAGATTCTCTGGCGGGTGTACCTGCCCCTGTCTCTGGCATCCATCGCCACGCTGACGCTGTTCTACGCCGTTGGCAAGTGGAACAGCTTCGCCGATGCCAAGTACTACATCCAGACCAAAGCCCTGCAGCCCCTGCAGCTGCGCCTGTACAACATCATCAAAGGCTCCACGGCGGTGGACGTAACCGCCATAGAGGGCAACGCAAACAGCAACGCTCAAAACGTTTCGGAGTCTATTGAGGCAGCCACCATCATCTTTGCAACGCTGCCCATTCTGGTGGTGTACCCCTTCGTGCAGCGCTACTTCGTAAGCGGCGTCACCATCGGCGCTGTGAAGGGTTGATCCCTTTCCCCCATGCTTCTTTGCCGCCCGTGTGCGGTAAAATAATAAAAGAGGAGTTGGACCCACATGAAGAAAATGTTGTCCCTCGTGATGGCTCTGGCGCTGGTTCTCAGCTGCCTGTGCCTGCCCGCCTCTGCTGAGGTGGCTTACACCCAGACCCTGCGCGTGGAAGTGTTTGATCGCTCCATCGCCGGCCTGAACATCGAAGACTGCTGGCAGCTGCACTATGCCCAGAAGAACTTCGGCGACCCCAACGGCATCAAGATCGAGTTTGTGCCCGTTTCCCGCTGGGAGGAAGGCGACATCCTGACCACCCAGATTTCCGGCGAAACCGCTCCCGACATCTGCGTCACCTACAATGGCGACCTGGTGAACTCCCTGATCGCTGACGACGGCGTGAAGGTACTGGATGATCTGATTGCCGAGTGCGGCCAGAACATCGTTTCCTTCCTGGGCGAGACCCTGCTGGCCTACGGTGCTCAGGATCCCGATGGCGACGGCGTGAAGAGCCAGTACACCATCCCCGCCCGCCGTATCTCCGTTGTGAACCAGGGCGCTTTCATCCGCGCTGACTGGCTGAAGGCTCTGGAAATGGAAGAACCCAAGACCATCGAAGAGCTGGAGAAGTACCTCTACGCTGCCAAGGATGCTAAGCTGGGCGGCGAGATGACCATCCCCTTCAACTATGCTATCTTCACCTCCAACCCCATGTTCGCTATGCGCTACTACATCAGCGCTTTCGTGGACTTCTCCCAGGTAACCGAGGAAGACTGGGTAGCCCTGAAGGACAACCCCGAGTTCCTGCCTGGCGCCAAGGAGGCCTTCAAGCTGTTCAACAAGTGGTATCATGACGGCGTTCTCTACGAGAACTTCGCTGTTGACACCGACAGCACCATCGGCGACACCTACATGACTCAGGGTAACTTCGGTTACTTCCTGCAGCAGTACGACCAGCCCTGGCGTACCGACAAGAACTACCAGTCCGAAATGGCCAAGAACGTGGAAGGCGCTGAGTGGATCCCCGTGAACGCCTGGGCCAACCTGTACGACGGCCGCACCCTGCATGACAACTACGACGCCGCCGGTCTGACCGTGTTCATCCCCTACTGGGTGAGCGACGAGACCGCCAAGGCCGCCATCATGTACCTCGACTGGATGTGCCAGCCCGAGAACATGTTCGCCCTGCAGAACGGTACCGAAGGCATCAACTACGAAGGTCTGAACGCTGATGGCCTGCCCATCAACGCCAAGCCCACCGAGGAAGTGCCCGACGAGAACAAGCTGCATGCCGGCGACGTGGCCTTCATGGCTAACGGCTACTACTTCGGCGACGACGAGAAGAACGCTGCCTACGTGGCTCTGTCCTTCCCCGGCTACGAAGAGAATGTTGCCAAGTCCGTTATGTACTCCAACACCGATGCTTGGACTCAGCTGAGCTTCACCGTGCCGATCGAAGCTGCTACCGACTACTCCGGCGCTGTTATGCTCAAGCAGAACGAACTGATTGCCCAGACCATCAGCTGCGATCCCGAGAACTTCGACGCTGTTTGGGATGAGTACATTCAGGCCATCAAGGATGCTGGCGCTGAAAAGGTTATCGAAGCCTACCGTGAGGCCTATCAGGCTGGCAACTGGCGCGGCACCTTCCCCGGCACCAAGTAATTCCATTCCCTGAACCTTTTCGGGGGACTGCCTCCACGGCAGTCCCCCGTTTTGTACACAGTAACACCCCTGTTATGCATTGATTTTTCTCTGCGGCTGGTGTACCCTTGCAGGCGCAGAGAAAAGTGAATGAACGCTTTTTCACTTCTGGAGGAGTTTCCGCTATGGATAAAGTAAGAATTGGCGTAATCGGGCTGGGCAACATGGGTTCGGAGCATTGCAGGCTGATCCTTTCGGAGAAAGCCAGAAATGTGCAGCTCTGCTGCGTGGCCGACCGGCGGCAGGAACGCCGGGCATGGGCAGAAGCCTCGCTGCCGGAGGGCGTTGCAGTGTATGCCGAGGGCGCAGAGCTGATCCGGCAGGCCGGGTGTGATGCGGTCATCATTGCGGTGCCCCACTACCAGCACCCGGAGCTGAGCAAGGCGGCGCTGGAAGGCGGCCTGCATGTGCTGTGCGAAAAGCCGGTGGCTGTGTACACCGGGCAGGTGCAGCCCGTGCTGGAGGCTGCAAAGAAAAGCGGCAAAACCTTCGCCCTCATGTTCAACCAGCGTACCAACTGCATTTACCGCAGGCTGAAGGAAATCATTGCATCCGGTGAGATGGGCCAAATCAAGCGCATGAGCTGGAACATTACCGACTGGTACCGCAGCCAGGCATACTACGATTCCGGCTCCTGGCGTGCCACATGGGCCGGGGAGGGCGGCGGCGTGCTGCTGAACCAGTGTCCCCACCAGTTGGATCTTCTGCAATGGCTCTTCGGCATGCCCACCACGGTTCGGGCCTTCTGCCACGAAGCCAAGTGGCACGATATTGAAGTGGAGGACGATGTGACCGCTTATCTGGAATTCCCCAACGGCTCCACCGGCGTGTTCATTGCCTCCACAGGCGACCTGCCAGGCTCCAACCGGCTGGAGGTTTCCTTTGACCGGGGCAAGATTGTGTGTGAAGACGGAAAGCTGCTGCGCTGGCTACTGCCCGGCAGTGAGGAGCGGGATTACCGCCCCGGCAGGGATGCCTACCCGCACCCGGTTCTTCAGCCGGAAGTACTGGAAACCGACGGGGAAAACCCACAGCACATCGGTGTCATCAATGCCTTTGCCGCCCACATTCTGGAGGGCACACCGCTGGTGGCTGAGGGTGCGGAGGGCGTGAACGCCCTGATGCTTTCCAACGCCATGCATCTGTCCAGCTGGCTCGGGCGGCCTGTGACCACGCCCATTGACGAGCAGCTCTTTGCAGAGATGCTGGCAGAGCGTGCAAAGCATTCCCGGCTGAAAACAACCGGGGATGTGACCTTTGTAACCGACCACAGCGCCACCGGACGGGCGCTGTAACAGGAAAGTGTTTTCCAAGCCGTCCCGTACCCGCAGGACGGCTTTTTCTTTACGCAGGGCCTGTGCTCCAATACGGACCGCAGAAGGAGGATTCGCTATGACCCAGCTGACGCTTACCGCCCGCTCGCTGAACGGCGGCGAAAACTACACCCCCATTCACGACCACGGTCTTACCTATACGGTACAGACCCTTTCCGGTGACGGCTCTGCCCAGAGCCCCTGGGCACAGGAGATCGTTCTGACCAACGAAAAGAGCGAGGCGTGGCAGGGCGTGGTGCGTATCGGGCTGAAGAGCGGCTTCCACGACCCGCGTTTTTTCCTGCCCGGCTTTCTGTACGGTACCAACCGGGGCGATGCGCCCCTGTTTACCGACAGCCAGACCCCGCGCCTGCGCTGGGAGGAGCAGTTTCCCGCCTTCCGCTGGTGGATGACCCGCAGCGACCGGCTCTCCCACCCCTGCGCCTTTGTGTACGGCGAAGGCTGGCTGAAGGGGCTTAGCCTTTCCCCCTATCTGCTGCGCACGGAAGATGGGCGGCAGTGCTGGCAGCCCGGGCTCACCGGCAGCTTTGACCAGTACACCGGCTTCGGCTGCTCGCTGGAGAAGAGCGAGGTAAGCTGCACACTGGGCTACGAAAATGCACCCTGGTTCTTCCTGAATTCCCACAACTACACCCCCCGCTCCCCCATGGGCGAAAACTGCCTGACCCTTGCCGCCGGTGAATGCCTGCGGTTTGTGGTGCATCAGTTCAGCCTGCCCGCAGCAGACGAGCGCGCCCTGCACGATGCGTTGAAATGGGTCTACTCTGCCTTCCATGAGCCGCCCCGCCGCCGCAGCACCATCGGGGAAAGTGTGGAGGCCATGGCTACCGCCATTGCCCGGGATGCATGGCTGCCGGAGAAAAGCTCCTATGCCTGCTTCGTTTTTGACAAGGGCGACCATTTCGAGTACCGTGAGCTGCCCTCCATTTCGTGGACCAACGGGCTTTCCACCGCCACGCCCATGCTCCAGTGCGCGCATCGGCTGGGGCGGGAGGACATCCGTCAGCAGGCGGTATGCTGCATCGACCACATTGTGGCCTGCTCCCTGAACCCCCGCAGCGGGCTGCCCTACATGTGCGAAAAGGAGAACGGCCGCTGGGACAACGATGGCTGGTGGAGCCACAAACAGCCGGTACCCGGGCACGCCGCTTATCTGGTGGGGCAATCCTGCTATTTGATCCTGAAGGCCTATCAGCTGGAAAAGCAGCACGGCTGCGAGCATGCAGACTGGCTCCGCTTTGTGAAGGACGTGCTTGCCATTACCCAGCGCAGCCGCAACAGCGACGGGGAATATCCCTATGTGCTGTCGGAGAAGACCGGCGCAGGGCTTTGCTACGACTCCCTTTCCGGCAGCTGGCTGATGACCGCTGCGGCGTACTGTGCCGCCCTGACCGGCGAAACGGAATGGCTGCCCGAACTGCTGAAGAGCGAAGATTACTACCACAAGGCCTTTGTGGTGCCGCAGGAGTGCTACGGCGGGCCGCTGGACATTGACAAGCAGATCGACTCGGAGGGCGTGCTGGCCTACATCCGCGCCGTGCACTGGCTGCATATGCTGACCGGGGAGGAAAAGCTGCTGGATCACCTGCGGGATGCGCTCCACTACGAGTACACCTTCAAGTTCTGCTACAACTCCCCCATCAAGGTTCCGCCGCTGAGCAAGGTGGGTTGGAGCAGCTGCGGCGGCAGCATCACCTCGGTGACCAACCCCCATGTGCACCCCATGAGCAGCTCGGTGCTGGATGAGATGTACTACTACCTTGACCGGCGGGAGGATGCATACATCCAAAGCCGACTGAATGATACCTTGCTGTGGAGCTGCCAGTGCCACAACAGCTTCGACCGGGAGCTGGACTACGGCCTCGTCGGCTGGATGAGCGAACGGTACTGCCACTCGGAAGGGCTGCTGACGGAGCATTACCCGGACGGCTCCCCCGCCAGCACCTGGTTCGCCCTGATGCCCTGGGGCTGCGGCTCCATACTGGAGGGGCTGGCAGGCGAGGCATGGGAACGGAAAGAATAAACACAGAAAGAGGCACCCGTCCCCTGTGCGGGGGTGGGTGCCTTGCTGTTATCGGGAATATGGGGTTTATTCCAGCGGGATGAAGTTCCAGCCGTTATTTTCTGCCAGCGTCTGAGCGGTACTGCCAGCCGGGGCGTAGACCGTCAGGCTGCCGCAGCCGGAGAAGGCATCGGCGGCGATGGAGGCGTTATCGGTAAAGAAGATAACGGTGGTCAGAGCCTTGCAGTCTACAAAGGCCTTGGAGCCAATGGCAGTGACCGTTTCGGGGATCTCCACCACGGTGAAATCGGTATTGGCGAAGGCCTGCGCCTCGATGGTCTTTGTGCGGTAGGGAACGACGCCGTCGGCGGTGATATCCAGACCGGTGAACTGGTAGAGAATCTCCAGCTCCAGTTCCTCCTTGGCCATGTAGTAGCACATGTAGTACCGGGTACCGGCCTCCAATTCAAACAGACCGTAGAACTCCCCGCCGTATTCATAATCCAGATAATCACTGCTATAGCTGCCGTAGCTGTTGGGATATTCCAGTCACACCGATCCAATAGCATCCTCGAAGAACATATTGGTGGAGCGGATCACATACCAGCCATCGGTTTTCACAGTAAAGCTCACATAGCCGTACCGTTTCAGCGCCGGGGAAGGGATCGTGACGGTTTTGCTGCTGATGCAGCCCAGATCGGGGCAGGTCCGCCAGACGGCGTAGAGGGTGGCATCGCCGTTCTTGGTGTAGCTGTCGCCGGACTGATAAACAGCCCTGCCAGATGCGCTGGTGGCCCAACCCATGAAGTTGCAACCCTGCCGGGTACGACAGGTGGAGGGAATGGTGGCCGCCTGACCCGGGTACTTGGTGAGGGGATCGATGCTGTAACCGGCACCGTTGCTGTCGAAGGTGATGACATAGAAGGAGCGGGCTGCTTATGCGGCAGTAATGCCCAACAGCAGAGCCGCCAGCAGGGCCAGAACCGAAAGATACCACAGATGTTTACGCATGGATGTTCCACCTCATTTGGATATTCGTTGGTATTCGTTTGGAAAGATGCGTATGCACAACAGTTGAAGTGTAAACAGTATAGCACATATGTGCAGCCGCAACAACGCAGTTAACCAAAACTTAAGAACCGCAGCGGAGGGTGACCACCACCAGCTCCGGAGGGTTATGGATGCGCAGGGGGATGACCGAATTGCCCAGCCCCCGGCTGACCACCATGGCGGTATTCCCCTGCCGGTACACGCCCGCCGTCCAGCGGGGCAGCAAGCCCTGATCCGGGGCAATGAGCCCGCCCAGCCACAGCAGGCGGAACTGCCCGCCATGGGCATGGCCTGCCAGCACCAGCTCTGCCCCATGAAGCGCATATTGCTCGAAAAGCTCCGGCCGGTGGCTGAGCAGGATGGTGTAGGGGGCATCCGTCAGCACATGGCGGAGCGCAGCGGAGGTACTGCCGCCATAGGCGGGATCCCGCACACCGGCGATGCGCAGGGTCTGCCCGGCGTTTTCCAGCGTGACCCATTCATCGGTGAGCACCTGCGCCCCGGCCTGTGCCAGATCGGCAAGGAAGGAGGGGGCCTTCTGCTTTGCCCATGCCTCGTGGTTGCCGGTCACATAGTACACAGGCGCAATGGCTGCCGCCTCCCGGACAAAGGCGAGGGCGGTGTCGGTATTGGTGCGGGCAGAGTCGATCAGGTCGCCGCAGACAGCGATCAGGTCGGGCTGCTGCTGCCGGAGCAGGCCGGTCAGGCGGCTGCCCCAGGGGTGGTTATGCAGATCGGCTGCCAGCGCGATGCGGAAGCCGTCAAAGGCCTGTGGCAGCCGGGGATCGACGATCTCCACAGGGGTCACGGTCAAAACAAGGTTGGTCAGCAACAGCCAGAGGAGCAGGGCGGCGGCGAGCAGCCAAAGCAGCGCGCGCTTCCACGGGCGGGGTTTGGTCTTCATGAGCATACGGCTCCTTTCGCAGCGCTACCTGCCGGTTTACAGCCCCAGCAGGTGCTTTTCCATGGAATGCTTCAAATCGCTGCTGTCATCCCGGATATCGGCCAGATAGGTGATGACCAGCTTTTCCTTCGGCAGCACATAGCACTTCTGCTTCCATTTGCCGTTGATGCTGAAGCCGTCCCGGTATTTCCAGAAAAAGTAGCCGTAGCCGCCCTCCCGGTTCATCTGCTGTACAGAGGTAGCGGCTTTGACGAAAGCCTCCGGCAGGATGCGCATGCCCCCGTACACGCCGCCATCCAGCATCAGCTGCCCGAGGCGGCTCAGGCTCTCCACCGACAGCTCCATGGCCGAAGCGCCGTAGAAATACCCCTCCGGGCAGCGGCCCATGCGGTAGTCGGTAATACCCAGCGGCGCAAGGATCCGCCGGGCGATCAGTTCTCCGGCATCCTGCCCCATGGCCTCGGTTATCATAACCCCGGCCAGATAGGCAGAAATGTTGCTGTAATCGAAGGTCGGTAGCTCCGGGCTTTCCAGCGGGCAGGAAAGGGCATGGCTGAGCCAGCTGTCTCCCTCCGGGCGGAAGGGAAAACCGGCGACCGACATGGTCATGAGCCGGTGAAGGGTGATGGGGGCAAAGCGGCTCCGCTGTACAGAACTCATGCCCGCCGTATAAGCAGAGGGCAGCACAGCCAGCAGCGGGGTCTCCGGAGCGAGCCTGCCCTCCCCCATGGCAATGCCCGCTGCCATGGCTGTGAGGGATTTAGTCGCGGAATAGATGGGGTACAGCCCTTCGGTATCGCCCCAGCGGCAGATCAGCTGCCCGCCTTGGCGCACGGCTATGCCATGCACCTTCCAGTTATTCTTTACCACATCGCTCACAAAGGCATCAAAATCCATATGCTGCTTCCTTTCCTCCATGGTTTTGAATGTACTTTGATGGTATCATGCTGCGGGTGGGCTGTCAACGCAGCCCGGCTCTTGACAGAAGCCCTTCCCCATTGTACCATAACAGCAACCGGTAAACCGTCTGCCAAATGAATACCCTACAGGGAGGATGACCCCATGAAAAAAGCGACTCTGATCATGGATCGGGACTTTGCCATCGGCAAGATCGATCCCCGCATCTACGGTTCCTTTATTGAGCACCTGGGCCGCGCCGTCTACGGCGGCATCTACGAGCCCGACCACCCCACCGCCGATGAGAACGGCTTCCGCCGTGACGTGATCGATATGGTGCGCAAGCTGGATGTGCCCGTTACCCGCTACCCCGGCGGCAACTTCGTTTCCGGCTTCAACTGGGAGGACTCCGTCGGCCCCCGCGACCAGCGCCCCAAGCGGCTGGATCTGGCATGGTTCACCACCGAGACCAACGAAGTGGGTCTGCACGAATTTGTGGATTGGGCCAAAAAGGCCAATACCGAAGTGATGTACGCCGTCAATCTGGGCACCCGGGGTGCCGATGCCGCACGCAATGTGGTGGAGTATGCCAACCATCCCGGCGGCAGCTACTGGAGCGACCTGCGCATCAAGAACGGCGCGAAGGATCCCTTTGGCATCAAGCTGTGGTGCCTTGGCAACGAGATGGACGGCCCCTGGCAGATGGGTCAGAAAACCGCCTATGAGTATGGCCGTGCCGCCAGCGAGGCCGGCAAGATGATGAAGTGGGTGGATCCCTCCATCGAGCTGGTGGCCTGCGGCTCCTCCTCTTACCAGATGCCCACCTTCGGCACCTGGGAATATGAGATGCTCACCCAGTGCTACGACCAGATCGACTACGTGAGCCTGCACCGCTACTACGGCAACCCCTCCAACAACACCCCCGACTTCCTTGCCCGCAACATGGATCTGGACGGCTTTATCAAAACCGTTGTCTCCATCTGCGATGCAGTGGGCGGCACCAAGCGCTCCAAGAAGAAGATCAACCTTTCCTTTGACGAGTGGGACGTCTGGTACCACTCCAACCAGCAGGATCAGGAGATCTGGAAGCAGGACAAGTGGAACCGCGCCCTGCCGCTGTTGGAGGATATCTACAACTTCGAAGATGCGCTTCTGGTGGGCGCTATGCTGATCACCTTCCTCAAGAATGCCGACCGCGTGAAGGTGGCCTGCCTTGCCCAGCTGGTAAACGTGATCGCCCCCATTATGACCCGCAACGGCGGCGGCGTATGGGCTCAGACCATTTACTGGCCCCTGATGCACGCCAGCAAGTACGGCCGCGGCACCGCCCTGCGCCCCGTGATCGACAGCCCCACCTACGACTGCTCCGACTACGAGAAGGTGCCGTTGGTGGATGCCACCGCCACCCTCGCCGATGACGGCTCCGTGACCATCTTCGCCATCAACCGCGACATGCAGGACAGCATCCTGCTGGAAAGCGACCTGCGGGGCTTCGGCGATCTGAAGATCGCCGAGCACATCGTGCTGCACCACGATGATGTGAAGGCCATCAACACCGAAGCCAACCCCGACAACGTTTCCCCTGCCGCTGGCAACGGCGGCACCCTGGACGGCGGTAAGCTGGAAGTGAACCTGCCCGCCCTGAGCTGGAACGTGATCCGGCTGGTGAAGTAAGATCTTTCCTCTTTCCCCTTTTTACCCCGGGTTGCTTCGGCAGCCCGGGGGTTTTTGTTCCCGACGTGCCAAAGGCGGCCGCTATGGACAGGGCAAGCCGCAAGGCAATTCCCACCACAGAGTTCATGTTTTAGAGAATATGATCTGTAATGCAATCGTACCAATGAACGTAGGTTGTGCCGTTTACGATAAGCCTGTCATTTTCAGGTAACTGTTCGCTCCAGGGCTTCTTGTATCGATCAATAGCCCAATCATCACGATTGTATCTGCGCCACAGAATCGTCTTTCCATCTTTGTCCAAGAACTGCTCGGAAACAACACCACAGTTATAGGTTCCAATATCCATTACGCAAACAGTGTCATAACTTTTACCTCCGATGATAACGGTATATCTGCCAACAATGTCAAGAAGGAAATCTTTGTTTGCGCTCGTAACAGAGTTTCCAACTCTCTGAATATCACCTTTAGCGGAAAGGTTCGTTTCGTTTCCGCAATTATCTTCTCCAAATCCCCAGTTCAGCAAAAATTCATCGCCGTCAAGGAACGTGATGTAATTGCGAACGTCTCCATCATTTCGGAGTGTTGCAAGGTAACGACAATGTGTATCTGTCAGCTGTGCTACAAAAGTGCGATTGATTACCTCATTCTTATTTGAGTAGGAAGCTTCTCTTGCGGTAAGCTCCACGCCCTCAATGCCGTGAACTTTGGCTTTGCCTGTAACTTGCATATCATAAACATGGCTGCATTTGCGGGAAGGAATATCATACATACCCCAAGACACTTTTTCGCCAAGCTTGGGGATCAAGAACCATCCCATAAGTTCTTCCCACTTTACAGAGAAGGGGACTTTGGCACTTGCTTCAATTTTGTATTCGGGAATCAATTCGGGCAACTTTTTCATAGTGATTTCTCCTTTCGATACTTCGGAGTTATATGGATATTTGGCTTTGAAATTTTGTTTTGCTGTATGAAATCTGCTTTTTACTGTTCCAACAGGAATGTTCAGTTGTTTGGCAATTTCGGCTTGCGGAAGCTCTTTCCAAAAATAAAGGTACAAAATTTGCTTGTCTTTATCACCAAGTAAATTCAAAGTTTCTCTTACTGTGGCAACTATGGAAACGCCATGTCTGCCATCTGACAATTCACTTTCGGAAATTTCATCAATCGGGATTTCATACTGCGTTGCTTTCGTGCGAAAATAGTCATTACATTTATTTCTTGCAATGCTAATAATCCATGCCCTAAAAGAGTCCTTGTTTTTTAATTGAGGGAACTTTTGACAAGCGGCAAGGAAAACCTCTTGTAAAACATCGTCTGCATCCGATTTTGAGTTCAAACGAAATCTCACAAAACGTTCCACAGATACTCGTTCTGCTTCCAACA
>JAZQHO010000190.1:0-6175 GCA_045540635.1 Candidatus Limiplasma sp. | reverse complement strand
GGTGTAGGCGTGGGTGTCGGCGTCGGTGTCGGCGTCGGCTTCACCAAATCATAATAATGCGTCACCACATACTCACCCGGCTGAGTGGGATCCACCGCATCCACCACCCTGCCATCCAGCGTGATGACCGTGTGCTGGTAGTAATACGGCGTATCCTCCTGCCGGGGGAAGGTATCGGTGATGGTGGTGTAATCGGTCTTGGTAAACTCCGGCTTGTAATAGCCGCCGGTGCTCTTGACCGGGCCTTCGTAATCGCAGATGATCTTTTCCACATCGGTGGGCGTTTTCAGATCCTCCCCCGTGGGGATGGAGACCCAGTTCACCTGCACGGAGGAAAGGGCGTAGATGGCCTCGGGGATGGGGAAAGCCGCCTCGTTGGAATGGATGCCCTCGCTGGTCTCGATGCTGTAGTTCAGGTGGGTGGGCTGGTTGAGCGGCACACCGCTGTGGATGCCCTCGCCCCGGTCGGCCTTGTCGTTCAGGTTGACCAGATAGGTATAGCTGTACCGGCCCTTGATGACCGGATCCTCCTTGGGGTTCCACTGGATGTGCTCCTTCCGGGTGGTGAATTCATCACCGCTGAGGCGGTCGTTATCGTACTCCAGCGTGCTTTCGATGTAGTGCACCTCATCGCCCATGGGGTCGTCGATCATGGCGAGGATGTTGCACTTCACATCCTCTATGGCGCTTTCCAGCGCCAGTTCATCCTCCGCAAAGAGGAAGCGGCCGTTGGGAGCTGCCATCTCCACCAATTCCTGGCTGCGGTGGGTAAAGCCGATGGTGAACACCGTTCCCCCATCCTCCTTGAAGCCCTTGAACTGGGCGTAGTCGGTGGGGTACAGCGGCTCATACTGCTCTGTGGATACGCCGTCCGTCAGAATGACGAAAAACTTCTGGGTGGCCTCGTTATCGCTGAAATGCTCCAGCGCAGCCAGCGTACCGGTGCGCAGGGGCGTCCAGCAGACGGGCTTCCAGGAGGCGAAGGTATCGTAATCCTTGGTGGAGGGGGTCTTCACCGTGCCGCGCAACAGGCTCTGGGAAAAGCCCGCATAGGTGATGAGGGTATTCTCCGGCAGGCCGTCGGTCAGGTTGCGGATGGCCTCATGGGCATAATCGATGCGGGGCTCCCGGTACACCTTTTTGCTGCCCTCGTAGTAGAAGCAGCGGTCGCCGTAGTCGGTCTCCTCCATGTGGTGGCAGCAGCTTTCGGTATGGGTGTGGCTGCAGGAGCATTTCTTTTTGTAGCGCAGCCCGTCCGGGCCGGTGATGCAGGTGCGTTTGTGCAAGGTGTTGCAGTAAGTAGCCGTGTCGGTGCATTTTTCGGTAAAGCAGGCGGCGGTATGGCTCGCCTTGCCGCAATCCGGGTTCAGCATGCAGGCATCGCTGTGCACATGGTCGCCCTCGCCGTGAGCGGGGTCTGTGCACCAGGTCATGGAGCCGGACAGATCCAGCAGGATGACCATTTCGATCTGCCGCTTGTGGATCTCATCCGCATGAATGTTGGCGCTGACCGTGACCTCCCACTCCTCCGGGCCTACACGCTCCGCCTGCTTGTGCAGAACGATCTTGCCGTTTTCATAGCTGAGATCCTCCGGCTTCAGGGGGTCGCCCGCCGCCCTGGCAGCAGGCAGGGGCAGCTGCCCAAAGAGCAGCGACAGCGCAGCCGCCAGAGAAAGCAGGCGGCAAAAAAGATGCTTTGTTGAGGCTTTCACGCTTATTCCTCCGTATCGGTAAGCTGCAAAATGGGTACAGCAAAAAAGGGAAAACCTTCCATGCTCATTGTAGCATACAGAAGCGGCATATGCCAATTTTCGCTGGATTTGTTTGAATTTGTCATGATTTTTCGCCCTGGGCGGCAGCATGACGAGCCCGGCAAAATTCAAGTGTGTTGAAAGCAAGAAAACAGGACGCTTTTCCATAAAGCGCCCTTGGATTGTGCAAAATAATTTATTACAGAATTGCTACTTTTTTAACACAAGCGGCAGGGGTTGTCCCCTGCTGCTTTTTTCTATCTATCGTTATCATCCTGCCCACGTTTTCTCAAAACCCACTCCTGCGGATCGCATCCACCAGATTCCTGCCGTACAGCTCCATGCCCAGACAGTTGGGGTGCAGATCGTCCCGGTAGTATTCCGACAGGTGGGGCACCAGCGTAAAGCCATCCACCACCGTCACATTGGGGTACTGCCCGGCGATCCTCTTTACATTTTCGCAGAAGCGCACAAACACATCGTAACGGTCGGGGCAATCGCCGCGCCAGAGGGGCGTTACACAAAGTACCGGCGTATCGCCGTAGATCTTCTGCAGGCACTCGTAGTACTCCTCCACCGCCTCCATGGTCTCGGAGCCGAACTGGTTGGTGCCCATGGCGATGATGATCTTCTCCGGCCTGTAGCCCTCCATGGCGGTCATGGTGTTCTTGTCGTACACATAGCCGCCGATGCCTTGATTGAGGATATCATAGTTCAGCAACCGGTTGGCCACGCTCACATAGGTATGGGAGGAGCGCAACGGGCCATACCCCTGAGTGATGGAATCGCCAATCCACAGCACCTTTTCGCCCTTCTTCGCAGGGGTGAAGTCCGCATTGATCTCGAAATCCCGCACCAGCACGGTGGCATCGGCAGGCAGATAGACGATCAGCTGCTTCTCCCCCGCCCCCATCTCAAAGGACAGCGTGCCCTCCTCGGGGATATCCTTCACATAGTGGATGGTATGAGCCAGACCGTTCACATACAACTCCACAGAGTCCTCTGAGCCCTTCCAGATGAATTTGTAGGCGAAAGAAAGCTTGGTGGCAGTGGTGGTCAGCTCGAAGGTCTTGGCACTGGTGGCGAAGCTGCGGTCGTACCAGAAGGTGACGGGAGAGTTGCGGAAGTAGTCCATCTGCTTTTCGTCGTATTGATAGGCCTGCAGCCAGCCATCCTGCGTTTCTTGAAAGCGCAGGGCGCCGAAATAAATGGTTTTCAGTTGCTCGTTGCCAAGAAGCATGGGGGGGCCTCCTTGTGGTTTGATGATGGTTCCAGTATATAGCGTTTTTTGGGGATGCGCAATATTCAAAGCAGTACGGATTTGGGGACATATATGGCAAAAGCGCGAAACCGAAGTTCCACGCTTTTGCTTTATCGTTTCTTAAGCCTCGCGGCAGGTTTTCAGCTCCAGCTCCTTCAGCCCCGCCTTATGCAGCAGTACAGTACCAACCAGCAGCAGCCCCTGCCCCACCACATTCACGCCCTCGGCGATCCAGTTCATGGCAGCTTGGGCAAAATCCTTGCTGGAAAGGTACCCCATGCCCAGCGAGCATACGAAGGATACCGCAAAGACAGCGATGATCCACGGCTTTTTCAGCTTGGCGGAAAGGATGCACAGCACCGCATCCATCATGCCAAGGCCTGCCACCATCAGGCCGACAAACACAAAGGTGCCGGTGAACACCGGAGGTGCCACCGCCAGCGCAGCATGCTCCGTCTGCGGGTGTACCAGCATCGCCAGCATGGCGATACCCGCCAGCAGGAAGCCGATGGATTGCACCGGGAAGAACATGGCATTGAGGGCCGCAAAGTCGCAGATACCGGCGGCGTAGAGCAGCTTCCAAGTGGCTTTCAGCGCTCCGGCGATGGTCACGTTGATCACACCGGCAGCAAAGAGGGCAAAGGCTCCCTTGCTCATTTTGCTGTACAGGTCACGCATCAGGATCACTCCAGCGGCGGCAAAGAGCAGCACCGGGATGTAGTCCACCAGCGCCATGGCAACGGAAAACTCATTCATGGCAATGCCTCCTTTGTGAAATGATGCACAGGCATCAGGCTTTCTTGTTCAGGTGGTAGATGGGCAGCAGAGGGATGATGATGGGGGTCTTGTCGGCATAGGCGGCATACTCGGCATTGTCGCCATAGCGGGCCATCTGACGCTTTTCCAGACGCTGTGCACCGTTGAACATGATGTACACGATGCAGATATACGCCAGCACAGCAGTGATCCACTGGCCTGCGCCGTTGTAGGTGGTAAGGCCGCTGATGAACACACCGGTCCAGAACAGGATCTCGCCGAAGTAATTGGGGCAGCGGCAGATCTTGTACAGACCCTGCGTCGCCACCATCTCGGGGCGCTCCTTCTTCTGGGCAGACTTCTGGTTATCGGCGATGGATTCCAGCACCAGACCGAACACGGATACCGCAAAGCCGATCACAGGCACGATCACATCCACAGAAGCGTTGGTATAGCGGAACAGCATGGGGCTGACCTGAGCAGTGTACAGGATGGCAACGCTTACCCAGATGGTGGCCAGCACAAAAACAGGCATTTTCTTTTCACTGTTTTTGTTCAGGGTATCCTTGGCTACATCGGTCTTGCGGAAGGTGATGCTTTTCAGCTCGCGCACCAGCAGAAAGCCGCTGAGGCGGACACCGTAGCAGACGAACAGCACACACTCCACCAGCATGATCCACAGGGGCGTGGCAGAGGGATTTACAAAATACATGATCAGCGTGGCGATGCCGCCGACAGCCACCGCAAAGCCATAACCGATAGACAGGAAATACACAAACTTATAGAAGCCGACCGCACAAGCCACAGCGCAGACGATCAGCAGGATTCCAAGCAGATCCCAAGGCATGATGATGCTCCTCCTTAACCAAAGTAGCTCTTGATGTATTCAGCAAAGCTCTTCTCGCCCACAATGGTATCGCCCACCAGATCGTGGCTCAGCGTCCACTTGGAGAAGAGGATGATGTCGTGCTTGCCCGCCTTTTTGATCTTGGGCAGGTTGGCAAGGATACCGAACAGCCAGACGGGAGCCCACTTGATCTGAAGGGGCTTCCCTGCAGCATCAAAGCACAGCTTTGCCATTTCTTCGTAGGTGTAGGTCTCCTTGCCGCCCACGTTGTAGGTCACATTGGTATCGCACATGTGATCCACAATGAACCGGGCAAAGTCGGGGCAATCCACCACATTGGCCTTCACACCGCCGAAGCCCTTGAGCAGCTGCATCTCGCCCTTATCCACATAGGGCTTGAACACCTTGCAGATATCGTAGAAGTAACCGGTGGGGCGGTAGATGACCCAATCCATGGCTTCCTTTTTGATATCCTGCTCCACCAGATACTTGGCATGGAGCATGGGCACCTTTTCCGCGCCGGGCTCGTCGCAGGAGATGACGGAGATGTAGTTGAACTTCTTCACGCCGGCGGCCTTGGCTTCGGCGTAGAGGTTCATGTTGCCCTGATAGTCGATATCGTAGGAGGTAACGGCGGTGGACGCACCGGTGAGGCCCACCGTGGTGATGACCACCTCCGCCCCATCGCACAAGCCCTTCATGGTGTCGGGCTTGGTGGCATCGATCTGCGCAAAGGTATACTTGCCTTCGCAGCCGGGGACAGGGGTTTCGCGGATATCTGCCGCTACCACTTCGTGACCGGCAGCGCACAGGCATTTGAGGATCTCGGCGCCCAGATTGCCGAAAGCGCCTGCAAGAACGATCTTCATAGTCGGTTTTCCTCCCTTACTTCTTGGCCTTTTCCTTGGCACGCTTGTCGTTGATGATCTGCATATGCTCAGCAGTGACCAGCGTTACATTGTTTTCCTTGGCCCAAGCCACGCAGCCCTTGAGCACCACGGACAGGAACACCCTCGGCACGCCCAGAATGGTCATCAGGGCTTCATCGGTGAATTTGACGGTATCATCGGCACGGTCGGCAGCATAACGGACAGATTCCAGCGAAGCCTGACGCACCTGCAACAGCTCCGCACGCATACGGGTCTTGCGGTGGAACCAGAAGTTCTTGGAATCCCGGTAGCCGTAGTCCACCGGCAGGGCGGGGAAGTCCTTGGCCTTGACGCCGTTGATGATGGCATCAGCGTACTTTTTCTTCATCAGGATCTTGTCGATCTTCAGGATGAAGTGAGCGCCGAACTTGGAGGTGATGCCATTGAAGTCGTGGTAGGGCGGCTCATAGCCGTTCGTTTCACCGGGCTGATCCCGATCTGCGCCATCCAGTTCACGCACCCAAGTGCACTCGATGGCCTCAATGGCATCGGTCAGCACCATGGGGCGGGCTTCGCCGGTCTCTTCCTCCAACAGTGACTTTTCCAGCTTGAAGTTGCACTTGGGCATCTTGTCCTCAGGCTTGTCGCCGGGCCAGGACAGCTTGACTGCCTCCTTGAAGGTGGCGGGCTT
>JAZQHO010000189.1:0-16440 GCA_045540635.1 Candidatus Limiplasma sp. | reverse complement strand
GCAGTGCAAATGCTGCGGCCGGCGTTTGCTCTGTAGGCCGGTCTTATTCGGGTGCTCCTGCCATCCCCCTGCGGACGGTTTCCATATCCTGCACGATCAGGCTGAAGCGATCCGCCGCCTGAGCACAGAGTGGCAGGGCACCGTAGTTGTTTTCCAGCACGATGGTGCCGGTATAGCTCCGCTGACGCAGCAGCTCCATCACCTGTGCAAAGGGGCTGGTGCCGGTGCCCAGCAGCATGCTGCCCATAACGCCGCCGTCCTTTACGTGTAGATGGCTGCCCAGCCGGTGCCAATGGGTTTTGAGCACATCTATCGCATGATCCATCCCAAAGACCGAGTAGTTCTGGCTGTCAAAAAGCAGGAGCAGCCGGTCGGAGGCGCAGTCGCGGAACAGTCGGCTCAGCGCCTGTGCGTCAAGTACGTTTTCTGTATAGACATAAAGCCCGCGGGCTGCGGCTTCTTCGCAGGCAAAACGCAGCGCTTCCACCGTATGCGTATAGTGCACCGGAGTCCTGATCTCGCCTGCACCGAAGCTGGGCATGGTAACGCCCTCCAGCCCCATCTCAGCGGCTGCATCCAGCGAAGCAAGAATGGTATCCCGGGCGATCTGTCCGTCCGGGGTGTGGAGGCCGTCCACCACACCGTAGCGGCATAGTGCATTGATGGTCAGCGGCAGCAGCCGGATGCCCAATGCACGGCTGTCGGCAAGATAAAGCTCCCGCAGCCGTTTGTGGGAAAGCGCCATACCCGCTTCCCAGCTGCCAAATTCCAGCTGCACTGCATCAAAACCCAACTGTTTTGCCAGTGGAAGGGTGTAGCCATGGTTGCCGGGCAGGCTCCATTGGGTGATGCCCATCGTCCACATGCTTACACACCCGCCTCTCCGGGGTAGAAGATCCCGTGCCGGTGGCGGATCTCCGTGCAGAGCTTGGCAGCTTGAAGAGATTCTGCAAGCGGCATCAGCGGCGATTCTGTCAGCCCGTTCCGGATGCATTCGGCTGCGTGGTCAAACTCGTAGTGATAGGGCTCGTTGGGCAGATCGAAGGTCAACAGCTGATCCTCCTGCCCGGGACGGCAGACCGTGAATCGGTCGGCGCGCCAGAAGCCCGGCAGAATGATGTGCCCCTTGGTGCCATAAAGCTGCATGTAGTCATTGCCGCAGGCATCCATGCCGCAGAAGAACTGTGCAATGGCACCGCCGGGGTACTGCATCTGAATGCTGGTATTGATATCCACACCCTCGGCGGTCTTGCGGCACAAGCTTTGCAAGGTCTCCGGCTCGCTTCCCAGCACTTGCATAGAGAGCATCAGCGGGTATACGCCCAGATCAAGCAGCGCACCGCCGGCCAGCGCCGGGTCAAACAGGCGGCTCGTGGGGTCGTAGCTGCCCTCACAGCTCCAGCTGAACTCGCCGAAGATGTTGCGCACGTCACCGATCACACCGTCCCCAAGCATCTGCATCAGGGTACGGATGCAGGGCTGGAACCGGGTCCACATAGCCTCCATCAGAAAGACGTGGTTCTCATTGGCACAATCGATCATCTGCTGTACCTGCGTATGGTCAATGGCCATGGGCTTTTCGCAGATCACATGCTTGCCGTGGCGCATCATCAGCATGGCCTGCTCTGCATGGAAGCTGTGCGGCGTGGCGATGTAGGCCAGATCCACCTCGCTGCTTTGCGCCAGCTCCAGATAGCTGCCGTAAGCATGGGGAATGTGGTACCGGTCTGCGGCGGCCTGCGCCCTGCTCAGATCCCGGGCCGCAATGGCAGTGATCTCGATGTTTTCCGAAAGGTGCATGTCCTTCATCACACGGGCAACGATGGCACCTGCGCCCACGATGCCTAAACGGATCTTCTTCATCTGCATCCTCCTTTGGCTGGAAACCGCTTGTTTCGGTGCTGTGCGGTTTTCCTGTCGCTTTCTTTTTCTGAACAGCATCATACTGTTTCCGCCGCGGTCTGTCAAGAAACGGCGGCAGATACAAAGAAGTGCCGTGCACTTACCGTAAAGGAAGTACACGGCGCTTCTGTAGATTCACAGATCGGCTTCCTCGCTCCACACCTCAACGGGCGAAGCTTTGCACTGCTTTGCAAAGATCCTTCTGCGGAACAGGTACAGGGTATAGACCAGCCACAGAACAAAGAAGATCGCAAGGGCGATGACCGCATTCAGCAGCGATTTGCCCGAAAAACCAAGCAGGAGCAGAAGCGGGGCGATCATGACCATGGCGGGGAAGTTGGAGAGGATGTACAGGCTGGAGGTGGGGGTGCGCAGACCGGGGTCGAGCTCCTTGGTAAGGATCATGCCGTTGGAGGCGGTGCCTGTCAGGGTGCCGAAGCACATCAGGAAAAACTCATGCTCAAAGCCCTTGAAGCATTCTTTGGCCACCAAGCGGATGTATACAAAGGTGATCACGGTGCCGACAAGGCTGAGCAAAATGATAGGCAGAATGTAGTTCTTGATATCGTTGATCTCGATGGCTGCCACACCGGCTACGATCATCAGGTCAAAGGAGAAACCGGAGATACGGTCCATCTGATAGTTGTTGATGTAGTCCCTGTGCATGAGGCTTTGTTTGCGCAGCTGCTTGACCACGAAGCGGATCAGCATTGCTGCCAGAGAGGCCCACAGGAAGTTGAAGCCCCAGGCAATGCTGTTGGTAAAATCGGAAAGGATGCCCAGCAGATACATAAAGCCGAAGGAAAGGGCGTAGGCCAGCGCTACGAACCCTGCCTGCAGGGAAAATTTATCGATGGATTCGTTGTCCGGCAGCTCACGGGCGGTGCTTTCGGGGTCTGAGGCTGTTTCTACCGGGGTACCGGTGCGGATGTTCAGATCGCCCCGCTTTTTGTGTATATTGATGTACAGCACGCCGAATACGGAGGCGACCACAAACCCGATAGAGGCCAGCGAGAGGCCGAAGCTGCCGTTGCCGGCAAACTGGGCGGCGGGGGTGTTGGTAAAGTTGATATCCCAGCTGAGGGCATTACCGGGGCCCTGCCCGAAGGCAAGCGGAAGGATCAGCCCGCAGATATAGGAGGTCACTTGCTCGCTGTGGCGGGTCAGAAGGAACAGGAGCAGCGTGATGCCAAGCCCCACAAAGGCCTGCAGCATATAGGTACCGCCCTGCAGTGCGCCAAACTCCAGCACCTGCGCACGGTTGGTCTTGTGGGTGCTCTTTTCGGTTTTCAGAGACATGGCGGCAAAGCCGATGGCCAGACAGTGGTAGGTGATCACCTGCATCAGGCGGTTATCCACCAGTGCGATGTCCGTCTGCTTGAAGATGACGTTGGTAAGCAACAGCAGACCGCCGCCCAGCAGAGCGGAGGGCACCAAACATTTGCGAAAGACCGGGATCGTGCGCCGCAGAATGTTGCCCAGCATCAAAAACAGCAGCAACAGTCCGAGCTGTACCATAAATGCCCAGACGGCGTTGTAGTTGGCCATGGTAAAATCCCAGCTGGAGGCGTAGTTCATATGTATCAGGCTCCTTAAAGAGTGGCTTTTGCAGGCTTGCGGCATGCCGTAAACACATCGCACTTATTTGAACACAAAAAGCTAAAGATTTCAAGCATTTTTCTTGCGCAAAATTCGGTTTTACCGCTTTTTTCCCAGTTTGCTCCAGAAACCGAAGGTCATGGGCCAGACCACGCTGGCAGCTACCGCCATCAAAAAATAACGGATACCGTTGGTGAACTGTGCATCGCCGAAAACGGCGGTCAGCACCGGCTTCATCCCCAGACGGATGCCCATCACCAGCGCAGCACCGAGGATCAGCTTCAGCGCCTGTGCCCACCAGACAGCTTTGGTCTCGTAATGCAGATGATGGGTATCGAACCACCAACCGGCGATCATACCGGCCATGGTGCCGAAGCAGACCCATGCACTCTTCTGCCCGTGGGCATCAAACTCCGGATTGTTGGCCGCCCGCAGGGGGGCAAAATTCACATACAGCACCAGTACCAGCGCAAAGGCGAGGGCTCCCAGCAGCAGCGCAAGCATGGCTTTTGGGTCATTCTCACGTTTATCCATATAACGATTCATCACCAGTACGATGATCAGCCCCGTAGCCAGCGACACGCCCACATCCAGCGGGGTATGCACGCCCAGATACATCCGGCTGAAGCCCACCAGCAGCGTCATAACGATGCACAGCACAGTCGCCCAGCGCTTGCGCAGCCACATGGCCAGCGTGCCGAAGATCCCGGCGGCGGTCTGGGTGTGCCCACTGGGGAAGGAGTAGCCGGTGGCGGCAGCCCGCGCCGATTCCACGATGGGGAACTCGGGATCCAGCACCCACGGGCGCGGGATCAGGAAGATGGCTTTGAGCAGCTGGTTCATGGTGTTGCCCACCAGCCCCACCAGAAAGAAGCGGTACCCCCATTTTTTATTTACGCACCAGAGGATGAGCATGCCCACCACCATCAGAGCTGTCTCTTCGCCAAGGCGGGTAACGAGCCCCATAACAGCGTCCATGGCAGGGGTACGGATGGATTGCAGCCAGTAGAGTAAGGACATACGGTTTTACCTCCGCAGAACAGATTCGATGCTGCGATTATCATACCATAAATACCGGGCTGGGAAAAGAGGGGAGGGGGGAGTGTCTGCACAGCAGACAGGCTTTTTCCTCCCTTGTGGCAATGGATGGTAAAAATGCTGCCGGGGGAACTGTATTATTGCTTTTTTCAACAAGTTATGATATAACTGACTTGACTGTGAAACCGTTACAGTTATTACGATTGATCGCACAAGGAGACAGTAAGAAATGGATCAGATCGCAGTATTGATTCCCTGCTACAACGAGAGCCAGAGCATTGCAAAGGTCGTAAGCGACTTCCGTCAGGCACTGCCTGAGGCAACGATCTATGTTTACGATAACAACTCCACCGACGGTACGGACGAGATCGCCCGCAAGGCCGGCGCTGTGGTACGCTACGAGCGCAAGCAGGGCAAGGGCAATGTTATCCGCACCATGTTCCGCGAGGTGGATGCCAAGGTCTACCTGATGATCGACGGCGATGATACCTATCCCGTGGAGCCTGCCCGCGAGATGATCGATCTGGTGCTGAACAAGGGGGCTCACATGGTGGTAGGCGACCGCCTGTCCTCCACCTACTTTACCGAGAACAAGCGCCCCTTCCACAACTTTGGCAACTCCTTTGTACGCTATGCCATCAACACGGTATTCAAGAGCAATATCCAGGATATTATGACCGGCTACCGTGCCTTCAGCTACGAGTTCGTCAAGACCTTCCCTGTTATTTCCAAGAATTTCGAGATCGAGACTGAAATGACCATCCACGCTGTGGACAAGAATCTGGATGTTGCCAATGTGGTCGTTGAGTACCGCGACCGTCAGGAGGGCAGCGTTTCCAAACTGAACACCGTAAAGGACGGCATCAAGGTCATCGGCACCATCGTCAAGCTGTTCAAGAATTACAAGCCTTTTGTGTTCTTCTCTGCCATTGCGCTGGTGCTGCTGCTCCTCTCTGCCATCTTTATGATTCCCATTCTGGTTACATACGCCAAGGCCGGTGTTGTGACCCGCCTCCCCTCGCTGATCGTGTGCGGCTTTACCGCGCTGGCAGCCCTCATCTGCTGGTTCTCCGGCATCGTGCTTTCTACGCTGATCGCCCACAACCGTCAGAACTTCGAATACCAGCTCCATACCGCCTCCTACCGCCGCGCGGAGCTGCTGAAAGAAGAAAACACCAACAAGGCCGAATGATTTTGATGATCTGAGGTGCAGGAATGCAGAATGTTCATAAGCAGGATCAGAAGAGCAGCCGTTACTGGCTGCTTCTGATTCTTATGAGTTTTTTGATCGTCGGTTTCTTTACCCTTTCTGTATACAGCCATAATCTGGTGGTTTACCGCGGGGCAGATAAGAAATCCATCCTGACCCATACGGCAGCTATTTTCGCCGTCGGTGTTATGTTGCATATGGGCAGGCCTCTCCTTGTCAGGGCCCGCTGCTCTGTGTTCCACACCGTGTGCCAGTGCCTGCTGTCGGGTTTTTTTACGCTGATGTCGATCCTGGGCGTTTACTTTGAGATCTCCAAGCCCAAGCCGATGGAAGTGGTGTTCACCAGTTGGCTTACGGTGCTGTCGGTGCCCATCGCTTTTGCGGGTGGCTGCATCTTCTTTTTTCTTGTGTTCCGCTTCATCTGCGGCTTGAGCGGCACCGGCGACCGTCCGGCTTCCGGCAGCGATCCCTTTGGGGCGCGGTTCTTCGGCAAGCATTGCTGGCGCAACTGTATGCTCACGCTGTTTGTCTGCTGGCTGCCTCAGTATGTGCTTCGCTTCCCCGGCGTTATGCCCTATGATGCATGGCAGTCGCTGGCGATGTATCAGGGCTTTACCACCATGACCACCCAGCACCCCATGATCTGGAACATGATCCTTGGCGGGCTGACCGATATCGGCATCGGGCTGGGCATCAAGTGGTTCGCCATGCTGGTCATTTGCATTGTGCATTATGTATTGGGCATGGTCATGGTCGCCTACACGATCGCTACGCTGAAGAAACTGGGCGTTTCCAATCGCTATCTGGCGGGCACGCTGGTGTTCTTTGCTGTGCTGCCGCCCATGGCGCTGCTGGCATCCACGGTCTATAACGATTATGTATTCGGTCTGTCCATCCTGCTGCTCATCAATCAGCTGATCCACTACCTCTACGACCGGGAAGGATTCTTTAAGAGCGTGCACCACTGGCTGCTGCTGGCTTTGGCGGTGTTGGGCACCTTCCTGCGCTACAACGGCCTGTATACCGTTGCGGCGGTGGTGGCTTTCGTTGGTATCCACGAGCTGTGGCGGCTTGTGCGCAGGAAGGACAAGCTCCTTCGCAGCGCATTGATCATTGGGCTGCTGGTGGTGCCCCTGCTGGGCGGTCTCTTTATGCAGTCCACGCTGAATAAGCGGTATCAGGCGGTAAAGCTTACCTCCCGGGCAATGCTGGCAATGCCCATTCAGCAGAGCGTGCGCTGCCTTAAGACCCACGGTACGGAGATCCCGCAGCCGATCTATGATGAACTGCACAACCTGCTCACCTGGAGCGATGAAAAGTATGCAGAAGAGTACAATCCCCGCAACTTTGATGCGGTCAAGAACAGCTTCCGCTCCGATGCCTCCACTGACGAACTGATCCGCTTCGTAAAGGCATGGGTCAAGCTGGTACTTCGCTATCCCGGCACCTGCTTTTTGGCTACTGCCAACCAGACCTATTACCTCTTCAGCCCGCTGGTGACAAATGTACGATACTACATCAGCAGTACCTCGCACGATGAGCTGGCTGAGTACCGTTACGGTCTCGTTCCTGCGCCGTATATCTTCAGCAACGAGACGCTGGATCTCCTCGCAGACCGTCTTGCCACCTTCTACCATCAGGTGTTTCCTGCGATCCCTGTGCTGGGGCTTCTGGAAAATCAGGCCGTCTACGTGCTGCTGCTGCTGGCCATGAGCCTGTGCACGCTTCTGCGCAAGGATCGCCGCCCGCTGATCCTGATGGTGGGTCTGCTGGTCATCCTGCTGATCGTGCTGGTGGGCCCGGCGGTATACCGCCATCCCCGCTATACGTTTCCGCTTTGCGTCTGTATGCCGCTGCTGATCGCCGCTTTCCGGATCGCGGACCCGGAGGGGGGCGTGGCAGCTCTTGCAGGTGATAGAAACGATGCCACCGAACCGGCGCAAGAGCCCGCTGCCGGAGAGGAAACCCCGGAAGCTGATGCGCAGACCGTGGAAGCGGAAACAGCCCCCGTCGAGGAAGAAAACGTATCTCCTCAATAAACACCATTGCCATACCAGTGAGCTGTGCCCCTGTACAGCAAGTTGTGTATGGCTTTCTCACTGTCAATACACAGGTAAACAAAGCGAAGCATCGGAGGTAACAACATGAGTCAGAAAAAAGCTGGTGTGATCACCTTCCACGATTATGATAACTATGGTGCCATCCTGCAGAGCTATGCCCTGCAGCAGAAGCTGAAGGAGCTTGGTGCCGATGCCGAGATTATCGACTATACCTGCGACTATATCAGCAATCCTTTTCAGCTCAAGCGGCTGAAGAGTAAGGGCTTGTTCAATTACATCTATGGTGCGATCGGCTACATCTGCTACCTGCCCCGCAGGCGCAAGTGCAGGCGCTTCCGCGAGCGGCTCGCCTACAGCCGCCATGTGGATGCCAAGACCGTTGCCCAGCTGGACGGGCAGTACGATGTGTTTATTGCTGGCAGCGATCAGGTCTGGGACTGGCATCTGACCAATTTTGACCGCACCTATCTTTTGGATTTTGTCACCCGTGGCAAGAAGTGCAGCTATGCGGCTTCCATGGGCGAGCATCTGCCCGCAGAAGAGTATCGGCAGGCCTATACCGAGCTTCTGAACAGCTTTGACCAGATCACCATGCGCGAGGATTACGGCGCAGAGGTGGTGGAGCAGCTGATCGGTCAAAAACCTTGCAGCGTTTGCGACCCCACTCTGCTGCTCACCGGTGAGGAATGGGCGAAGCTGGTGCCCGAAAAGAAAAAGCGCAAGCCCTACATTTTGGTTTACCAGCTTGGTGTCAACCCCAGCTTCGTCTCCTTCGTCAAGCGCATGCAGAAGCTTACCGGGCTGAATGTGGTCTATGTTCCCTTCCCGCTGGTGGGGCTTATGAAGTGCCGCATCCAGCTGGGTGTTGGCCCCGAAGAATGGATCGGCCTGTTCCGGGATGCCGAGTACGTGGTAACGGACTCCTTCCACGGTGCGGTTTTCTCCATTCTGTTCCACAAGAGTTTCTTTGTCCGCTCGGACGGTCATCACAAGAACCGCCGTGCGGAGGAGTTCCTGACCCGCCTTGGTCTGGCAAGCCGTCTGATCAGCGGCGAGCAGACCGATGAGGAATTGACCGCTCCGGTGGATTATGCAGTTGCCGACCGGGAGCTTGCCAATTTCCGTGAGGCTTCTGTCGATCAGCTGAGAAAGATGATTTCCGAGGAGTAACAGCGATGTATTTGCTCACGAAGGATCCCGTTCAGTGCTGCGGCTGTGGTGCCTGTAAAGAAAGCTGCAGCCATCAGGCCATTTCCATGCAGGCAGATGAGCATGGTTTCAGCTATCCGGTCATCAACAAGGAACTGTGCGTGCAGTGCGGCTTGTGCGAAAAAGTGTGCCCCGTGGAAAACAAGCCGCAGCCTGTCGATTTCCAGCCCCGTTATTTCGCCGTGCGCAGCAAAGAAGCAGAGCTGGTCGCCCAAAGCTCCTCCGGCGGTATGTTTACAATGATGGCAGAGCAGATCTTTCAAAGGGGCGGTGTTGTGTACGGTGTCGCCTATGGTGAGGGCTTCCGTGTGGAGCACCGCCGTGCAGCCGATATGGAGCAGGCGGCAGCCTTCCGTACCTCCAAGTATGTGCAGAGCGACCCTACCCAGCTGTACCGGTCTGTAAAGCTGGATCTGGAGCGGGGGCTGCCGGTGCTGGCCACAGGTACGCCCTGCCAGATCGCCGGTCTCAGAAAATGGCTAACGCAGTTCAGGGTCGATACAGCGCAGCTGTATACGGTGGATAATATCTGCCACGGCGTTTCCAGCCCGCTCACCTTTGCAGATTATATGAAGGCGCTTGAGCAGTATGTACCGGAAGGCGACAGCATCTCCTATGTGAACATGCGCCACAAGAAAAACGGTGGCGAGCAGACCACACTGGAGATCTGCACCGAAAAGAACGGGCGTATAGCCGAGGTGGATCGGTTTTCCTACTACCGTTTCTTCCGCAATTGTATCGGCAACCGGCCTTCCTGCTTTGCGTGTCCCTTTGCCTGCTGGGAGCGCACGGGCGATCTTTCCACCGGGGATTTCTGGAACAGCACCTCCGGCAATTTCTCTTTTGATACCTCCGGCGGCGTCAATGAGGTGCTCATCAACAGCGGGAAGGGACTGGAGCTGTTTGAGGCGTTGGCACCAAATGCCTGCTATCAGGAGATTTCCAAAGAAAAAGCGTGGCAGCCCCATCTGGAATATGCCACCAAGAAGCCGGAAAACTACGATGCTTTCTGGGCTGAGTACCTGAGCGGCACCGATCGGGAGTCTGTTCTTCGTAAGTATGTGAAGCCGGGTCTTTTGTCCCGGATCATCTATTCTGTGAGCCCCATTTTGCGAAAGACAGGTCTGTATGCATTGTTCGGCAAGCTGTACCGGTTGGTGTTTGTTAGAAAATAAAAAGGGGAGAGCTTGATGAACAAAAAGCGTGCCTTTTTGTGGAACATGATCGGCAGCGCCTGCTATTCGGTATCGTCGATCCTGTACCTGATGATCGTTACCCGCATCTGCGGTGCGGAGGTGGGCGGCTTTTTCTCGCTGGCCTACGCAACAGCGCAGCTGCTTCTGACCATCGGGCGCTACGGGATGCGTACCTATCAGGCTACTGATCTGCGGGCGGAGTACCGTTTTCAGGAGTATGCCGTATCCCGTGTGCTGTCTGTTGCTGCCATGCTGCTGCTGGGTATCGGTTACAGCCTGTTTGCCTTTGAGGGCGGGAATATCACCATGTCGGTACTGGTGGTTGCCATGAAAGCACTGGATGCAGTGGAGGATGTCTACCATGGAAGGCTCCAGCAGACCTACCATGTGGAACAGATGGGCAAATCACAGGCACTGCGGAATACCTATACCGCACTGTGCTTTACGGTTCTTCTCTGGCTCACCCGCAATTTGCTGCTCACCCTGTGGGTCACTGTGCTCAGTTCTCTTGTGCTGTGCCTCCTGATCAACCAGAGCATGATCCGGCGCTATGCGCCTGCTGACAAGGCTCCGGGCGCTGTTGTTCGTTTCCCCAAGGTGCTGCGGCTGATGGGATCCTGCACGGGACTGTTTGTGGGTACCTTCCTGTCGCTGTTTCTCTATAATCTGCCCAAGTATGCAATGGCAGGCAGGCTCAGTGCAGAGTATCAGACCTACTACAGCATTCTTTTCATGCCCTCCTTTGTGGTCACGTTGCTGTGCGAGTTCGTCTTTAAGCCGACCATCACCAATATTGCCGAGTTCTGGTTTTCCGGGCAGAAACAGAAGCTGCGGAAAACGCTGGTCGCCAGCTACGGTATGATCGTTGCCAGTGCTGTTGTGGTGGTGCTGGGCGGGCATTTTATCGGCAGATGGCTGCTGGAGCTGCTCTACAATGTGGATCTTTCGCCCTACAAGACCCATTTCCTTGTGCTGCTCATCGGCGGCGGCATTGGTGCGGGCGTGTACATGACCTACAATATCCTCATCGCCTTCCGCTACGGGCAGTACATCAAGTGGGTGTATGCCGCTGTTGGGGTGGTATGCGTGCTTGTGGTCGTGCCGATGGTCAATGCATGGGGCATGATGGGCGCTGCGCTGAACTATCTGCTCTCCTGCACTTTACTGCTGGCGGTGTTTGGTGTACTTTTCATCTCGGTGCTGCGCAAGGGGCAGTCCAAGCCAGCAGAGGAGTAAGAGTGGTTTGATATGCAACGAGCCGTGCTTCCGTTGGGAAGCACGGCTCGTTGGGTTTAGAGGCTTGTTGAATTGGTTTTTCAGATGATCACTTTACAGAAGCCAGCGCAGCATCGGCTTTGGCGATCCACTCGGTGCGGTCGCCCAGTTCGATGGCTTCCAGGGTCTGCATGGTTTCGGCAGCCTGCGCTTCATCCAGCGTGCCATCCTTGGCAGCCTTCACAGCGGCAAAGGCAGCCTTGGCGGCATCCACCTGGCGCATGCCCTTGGCAAAGCCGCTGCGCATGGAGGTTTCGATGCCGAACAGCTTGTCGAAATACTGCTCGTTGTTGGAGAACTGACCCAGAGAGCTGACGCCCAGACGGAAGTTGCTCATGCCCTTGGTATTCTTGAAACCAAAGCGCATGTAGTGCTTGACTTCTTCCTTACCTTCGCTGTTGGTCTTCTTCTCTTCCTCGTGCGTGTAGGAAACCAGATCGGCCAGGCGATAGACGCAGGCGTAGGTGGTCTTGCCGAAGAACATGAACTTGTAGCGGTTTTCAACAAAGGCGATCAGACCGGTGGAGGGGGAAACGTACACGATCAGGCCGCTCAGGCCGGTCACCTGACGGAGCTTTTCTTCCTTCACCTTGGTTTTCTGCAGGGGAACGAAGATCTGGTTCCATACCTTGGTGCCGAACTCGATCTGCTCGATGTGGTCGGTCACGTCGGTCAGGGTTGCGGCTACCCGGTCGAATACCTTGAAGCACTTCTTGCTGCATACCTTGCGGCAGATGTAGTTGCCGTCCGCCAGTTTCTGTTCGCTCATCAAGCCGATCTCAGCGCCGCAGATCGCACAGTTGTGTTTTGCCATAAGATGATACCTCCATGTATTTTTTGTCTTTCTTTTTGCAAAGAAAGCGGGATCCGTTGGTGGGGATCAGAATTCTCTCAGATACAGTGAGCCGTCCTCGCCGCTCATTTCAATAAAAGCGAAATGGTACATACCGTTCGGGTCTTCGTAGCCCACGGCAAGATTAGGCGTCATACCGAACATGACTGCTGTAGCGGTGATGGCGTGCCCCGGCTTCAGTTCGTATTGCATATCCTCCAGAGTAAACTCAAATTCCGCTTCGCCGGTATCCTCATCCCAGACCATCAGCTCAATGCTGTAGAGGTGGATCTTGCCCAGCGTTTCCTCCGAGTGCAGCACGTAATTCAGCCGGGGATAATCCGACTCCGCATAGTAGGTCAGGTCGTAAGTGAGCGTTGTGCAGTCGTATTGCGAAAGAGGGAAGCTCTCCGCGTAGTCGATCTGCAGTACCGGGTCAGGGCCTTCGTATGCACCACTGTACAGATTGGTCCGCATAACAAACTTGTGGGGATAGTAGAGCATCTCGTTGTAGACTTCTGCGCGCTCCGATTGGATAAAGCCGCAGCGGTCGCCCCATTCTACATAGACCCTGCCGTTATCCATCATATGGCAGTTTCGCACAACGGTATTGGGCCAGATGGTGTCAATGGGCTCGGTGCTGTCGATGGTGGGGTAGAAGGGCGCGCCCTCCGGGGTCGTTGTGACCATCATGGCGTTGAAGGTAAGAGCGCCGTCGCTGGGCTCCAGATACTGGGCCATGATGTAACCGGCATAGCCGTCAAACTCACAGTAGACCCATTGGTCGCTATCATACCGGCAGTTGCTGACGATGGAACCCAGCGAGACCTTTACCAGCCTCGGGGAAGAAGCGCTGGGCTGCTCCCGGAGGGAGACCCATTCGTTGCAGTTGACCACCTGCATATTGCCAATGTAGTTGCCTTCCTCAGCGAAGGCAGAAATACAACTACCGACCAGCAGCACAGCCGCAAGGAAAAGGGACAGAATACCCGAAATGATCTTCTTCATGATGCCTGCTCCTGTTTCTCGATCTTTTTCCGGTTGGTTTCGGTGCAGAGGTACAGAGCCTGTTCAGGATCGGCGTACCGATGCCCATCACGTCTGCACAAGCGGCGTCCATCGGGAAGGCTTTACCCCCCCGTCGGTGGGTACATGGCAGTTCAGCCTGCCGGTTGCGCCGGTGAGGGGTGAGGTGCAATGGTGCATTTGCAGACTACCGCACTCATTCTTGCGCTTGCTCCGTAGCGTGATCGCTGCCGGTCTTTGCCTTGGGCTTGCGCAGACCCAGAACCGCCAGCACAACACCGATGAGCATAAAGACGATGGAACCGCCCATGATGCCGCCTTGATTGACAGACAGGATCTGCTCCTTGCTGAGTACGCCATCTTTCACGATGGGCCCCAGCGTGTCGTCTGCCACAAGGAGATTCTCCTGCTGGATGCCGGCGATGGTCATTTCCTGCTCACCGGCTCCGGTATAAACCTTGTAAGCGTAAGCCTTTGCGCCCTCTCGCTCCAAAGCGATCTCTTTGTTCATCTCGCGGGTGATATGGGGGATATCCGTATTTCCGCTGTATTCAAATGCATCGTAGTAGTATTTACCACCGGCGATCACCCACCAACGTTCCGTCGGAGCACCCTCCTTGGTTTTTTCGCGGCCCAGCACATAGTCGTTGGCACTGAGTTCCTCCATATTGAAGTCCTCATATTCGCTGTCGGCCGGAAGGCCGACGAGCGTCTTTTCATCCAGTGCAAATTCGCCGATCGAGGCCTTGCCCACGATGCTCTTCTGGCCCTTGGCTACCCAGCCGTACTTATACTGCAATTGCTCACTGGAAGTCAGTTTGTATTCTTCGGCATAACGGTAAGCCTTGATGGTGTTCAGCGTCAGTCCCAGTTCCTCGTCATAGGCAGGGGCAGTCATTTCCGGCTTGCCGTGGATGATCACCAGCTTGCCCTCGTTTTCCGGCAGGATGATGGGTTCTTCCAAATAAACAGCGGCTTCCAGCATAGCTTTCTGACCGGGAATATCCATCAGGCCCTTAACGCCCAGAGCGATCAGGGCAACGCCCAGCACGATGAGGATGATCTTACCGATTTTCATGTCTCTCATCTCCGTTTGCACCATTATGCGGTTTTGTTTTGAAAACGTCTGCCGGAGCGAGCTCCGGCAGACGTTTGCCGCTTTACTCAGCCACCAGATTCAGCATCAGGCCGTTCATATCCAGATCGAGACCGGCTTCGGTGGGGTACACATAATAGGTGGCAGCGCCCATGTAGTCGATCTCCAGCGCGCCCTCGCCCTGTGCCCATTTGAGCTGAACAGGGTAGCCACCTACGATCAGTTCGCAGGTCTGGTCGGCGTTCAGGGTGAGCGCATACTCTGCGCCCAGCATGGCAGCATCCATGCTGAAGCCTTCTACGGTGTAGGTCTTGGCCACATACTTCTTGCCGGTGTAGGCAGCGGGATCGAAGCTGCCTGCGGCATCGTTGCCCTCGGGAGCAGCGGGAGCAGCGCCGCCTTCGCTCTTTACGAAGGTCATACCGGCACTGGGCATCACCAGCTGACCGGCATCGTCGATGTAGAGCTCATCGCCCATGACGTTGGCCTTGCCATCCACCACCGTCCACACGCCGGGTTCGGCTTCACCCATTATTTCCATGGCGCAGGTGCCGTCCTGATTTAGGATCAGGTTCATGGCCATGCCGCCCAGATCCATGGTCCAGGTGCCGAAGTAGGGTTCACCCTCGGGGCCGATGGGCTGGGCGGTGGGCATCTCGTCGTCGCCGCCGTCTTCCGCATCTTCGCGGTAGAGGATCATCCAGCCGTCGCCAATGTTCAGGGTGGTTTCGTTTTCGATCACCATGGCCGTGTCGAACCAGTTGCCGCTGGTGAACATGGCGCCGGTATCAGTCACCTTCCAGTTCATATCATACACACGGCCATCGGTAAAGTTCATCACAGCGGTGAAATCTTCGTTGAAGGTGAGCACGCCGCGGCCGCTTTCCTCCACCCAATCGCAGAGGAAGGCGGCAGAGCTGTCGTCCGCAGGCACGGCGAAACCGCCGAGGCCTACATAGATCTCGGGCACAGCGCCCACACGGGTCAGCTTCTGCTGTACGGAATAGTTGATGATCAGGTAGCCGTCCACGAACTCGATGGTGGAATCCTTCCAGGTACCCAGCGTAACGGTGGGAATATCATTGACGATCTCCCACTCCATGTGGTTGGTGTACCCATCCTCTTTGTAGATGAGCTTCAGCTTACCGTCTTCGGTGATCTCCACGGTCCTGTCGCTGGTTTCCCAGGTGCCCAGAATGGTGCCGGTCTCAGCAAAGGGTGCCATGATGACAGTGGTCTCTGCATCCATCTTGACGGAGATGTTGCCGTTGCCGTCAAAGGAGATCTCCACCAGCTCTGTGGGGGTCTCGCCGATGTAAGCCACGTAAGAATCGCTGTACCAGCGCAGCTCGTAGGGCTCTTCCTCGCCTTCGATGGACTGGGCAGTACCATCGTCGTTCAGAACGAAGGTCATGGGCCCGACCAGCTCGGCAGGGATCTCATCTTCGCCGCTGATGTAGGTGACAGCCTTCCAGGTGCCGATGAAGTACTTGGCATCTTCGGCGTTGAACTCGGGCCATACCACGTCTGTGTATTCTTCTCCTTCCTGCTCGCAACGCACGGAGACAGTCATCAGATCCACCACCAGGCGGCCGGTATCGTCCCTATAGGCGTAAGCAAAGATTTCGTCAGCTTTGGGAACTTTGTCAACAGTACGGGCGAGGAACACATTGCCCTCCTCTATGTACCAGCCCACAACTTCCTTCTTGCCGCCATCCAGATAGAGGTCGCCAAGCCCGTTCAGATACAGGCAGAGTTTGAGTTCGGGATATTCGGTGGTGGGTTCATCCATCACATTCAGACCGGAAACGCCAAACCAGTCGCCGATATAATCCCACGCAGCAAAGCTGTCCAGTTCCGGAAATCCTTCCGCCAAAGCGGGTACGCAGCCCAGCAGCATCATCGCTGCCAGCAGGAGGCTCAGAAACTTCTTCATCGTATCATTCCTTTCAGTGTGTTTTATATCTTTTTTCGCTGACCGGGAAGACAAAACCTCC
>JAZQHO010000188.1:0-16154 GCA_045540635.1 Candidatus Limiplasma sp. | reverse complement strand
ACCACCGAGCGCCCCGAGGGCGTTGCCGCCGGCACCCTCAAGCTGGTAGGCACCAGCGAGAAGGTCATCTACGAAAATGTGCGCAAGCTGCTGGATGATCCCGATGCCTACCACCAGATGGAGCAGGCCACCAATCCCTATGGCGATGGCAAGGCCAGCCAGTATATTGCCGCCATTCTGGAAAAAGAACTCTGATCCCACACCGGCATCCCTGCCCAAAACCGCCCGCACGGCAAGCCCGCTGCGGGCGGTATTCGTTTGCCCGCAAAACAGGCATTGCAATCCGCAAGTGGCATTGCTATAATGAGCGTATCAAAAAAACTGCATTGGCACAGCCCCGGTTATTCCTGTGCTGATTTATGAGGAGGATACCCATGTACGATCTGTCCTGCCTGTATAAGCCGGAAGTGGTGCAGATAAACCGTCTGCCTGCTGTTTCCGACCATGATTGCTACCGCAGTACCGCCGAGGCGGATGCACAAAAGAGCGGCCTTACCGCCCTGCTCAATGGCACGTGGAAGTTTGCCTATGCAGAGCGCATCGAGGACTGCCCCGAAGGCTTTTATGCAGCGGATTATGATCATTCTGCATGGGCGGAGATCGCTGTGCCGGGTCATATCCAGTTGCAGGGCTACGGCACGCCCCAGTATGTGAATGTACAGTATCCGTGGGACGGGCACGAGCGCCTTATGCCTCCGCAGTTTCCTGAAAAAAACCCCATCGGCTGCTATGTGCGCAGCTTCACCCTGCCGGAAAGCTGGGCGGGCATGGATGTGATCCTAACCTTCCACGGTGTTGAGTCCGTGCTGTTTTGCTGGGTGAACGGACAGTTTGTCGGCTACAGCGAGGACGGCTTCACCCCCTCCCGTTTCGACCTGACCGATAAGCTGCTCCCCGGCGAAAACAAGCTGGCGGTGCAGGTGTTCCGCTATGCTTCCTGCACATGGCTGGAGGATCAGGATTTCTGGCGCTTCAGCGGTATTTTTCGCGATGTGGTGCTTTCTGCTCAGCCCAAAGCCCATGTGGTGGACGTCTGCGTCCGCACCCCGCTGAGTGAAGGATACACCAAAGCAGTGGTGGAGGCCGGTCTTACCCTGAAGCTGCCGGAGGGCACGCCGACAACGCTGGATGTGCAGCTGGTGGATATGGAGGGCAACCTTGCAGCACAGGCTGCGGGTCTGCCAGCAGAGCGTGCCATGCATGTGGAGCTGCCTGTTCAAAAGCCGCAGCTCTGGAGCGGCGAAATACCGTATCTCTATACCCTGCGCCTTATCCTGACCGTGGATGGCGAGGTGGCGGAGGTGGCCCAGACCGAGGTGGGTCTCAGACAGGTGGAGATCCGGGAAGGCATGCTTCTGTTCAATGGCCGCCGTCTGCGCCTGAGGGGCACCAACCGGCACGAATTCTGCGCCGAGAGCGGGCGCTGCATCACCAAGGAGCATATGCTGGAGGATATCCGGCAGATCAAGCGCAGCAATATCAATGCGGTGCGCACAAGCCACTACCCCAACAGCAGCCTGTGGTACAAGCTCTGCGACCGCTACGGTATCTATCTGATCGATGAAACAAACATGGAGACCCACGGCTCCTGGCAGACCGGCGGGCAGTACAAGGGCGGCCCAGTCCCCGGCGATGATCCGATGTGGCTGCCTGCGGTGCTGGATCGCGCCAACAGTATGCAGCAGCGGGATAAGAACCATCCCTCTGTGCTCATCTGGTCCTGCGGCAACGAGAGCTTCGGCGGCAGCGTCATTTGGGAAATGTCTCAGCAGATGCGCCGCACCGATCCCACCCGCCCGGTGCATTACGAGGGTGTAGCCAATGACCAGCGCTACCCCGATACCACCGACCTGACCAGCCGCATGTATACCCATGCCTGCGACGTGCCCGCCATTATCGATGCTGCGCCGCACAAGCCCTTTGTGTTGTGCGAGTATGCCCACGCCATGGGCAACAGCTGCGGTGCACTGCACAAATATCTGGCGCTGGAGGAGCAATACCCCCAGTATGCAGGCGCATTTGTGTGGGATTATGTGGATCAGGCGCTGTGGGTAACGGCTCCCAACGGTAAAAAGCGTCTTGCCTACGGCGGCGATTTCGGCGACCGCCCCCACGATGGAGAGTTCTGCGGCAATGGTCTGGTGTTTGCAGACCGCAGACCCACCCCCAAGCTGATGGAGGTGCGCTGGCAGTACCAGCCGGTACGCATCCTGCCCGGTAAAGACGGTGTGCTGCTGAAAAACGGTGCGCTCTTTGCCAATACCGACCGCTATGATCTGCGCTGGCAGCTGCTGAAGAATGGCGAGCCGGTAGCCAGCGGGGTCATTGAAGCGCCTGATGTTCCGGCGGGCAGCGAACGCCGCTTTCCCATCTCCCTGCCGGAGATGGGCGGCAACGGCGAGTATGTGCTCTCCTGCGGCCTTTATCTGCGCACTGCCGCCGACTGGGCGGATACCGATTTTGAGCTGATGCACGGCCACACCCTTATCGTGCCCGCCAAGATCGGCGCAGAGGATGCACAGCCTGTGCACACCGTGCTTACCGACTATAACCTGCGCATGGAGGATGAGCGTGCCGCCATCATGCTCTCCATGGGCAGCGGTCTTGTTTCCTTCAAGGCGGCGGGCGGCAGTGAAATGCTTATGACGCCGCCCCAGCTGAGCCTGTACCGTGCCCCTACCGATAACGACCGGGGCTGCGGAGGCAACCGGGACGATGCCTTCTGGCTGGGCGTATGTCTGGCCGCACGCCCGGAGCCTGTGGAGCAGCCGGAGGATCCGGAGAACCACCCCAATACAAAGACCTATCGCTGGAACCTGCCCTATACCGGTGGTGCCTTCGCCGAGGTCGCCTACACCGCCCTTGGCGCCGGGCGCCTGAGGGTGGATATGGTATACCATGGCACGGCCGGTCTGCCGCCGCTGGGCAGCGTGGGTCTCAGCTTCCGTCTGCCGCTGGGCATGAACAGGGTCAGCTACTATGGCCTTGGCCCGCAGGAGACCTATCCCGACCGCAAGATGGGCGGCAGGCTGGCGCTGCACCACACCACTGCCGCCGATAGCTATATGCCCTATCTGCGCCCGCAGGAATGCGGTGCCCATGAGGATGTACGCTTTGCGACCGTCACCGATGAAACCGGCTACGGACTCCGGGTAGACGCAGCGGGTGAGCCTTTCAGCCTGTCCGTGCTGCCGTGGAGCGCCATGGAGCTGACTGCCGCACGCCACCCGGACGAGCTGCCCGATCCCACCTATACATGGCTGGATGTTTCCTGCCGCCGCAGAGGTGTGGGCGGCGATGACAGCTGGGGCAGCCCTGTGCATGCCGAATATTGCATCCCCTCTGACGGATGTTACCGTCTCAGCTTTATCCTTTCGCCAACGTGAGGCGTATTCAAAAGCAATCGCATACTGGAGGTATTCTGATGATAAACATCCGCAAATTGCTTGCACTGCTGCTGGCAGCCGTGCTGTTTGCCGCCGGTTGCGGCTCCTGCGCACTGGCTGAATACGGCTTGGAACGGCTGTATGTGGATGGCGTAAGCGCCAGCAAGGTGCATCTGCGCCAGCAGCCCACCACCGCCTCCGAGTCGCTGGGGCTCATCTACACCGGTACCGAAGTGATCGTGCTCTCCCGCGATTTTTCCGGGTGGATCCATGTGCGCATTGGCGATGTGACCGGCTATATGAGTGCGTCCTATCTGTCGCAGCTGCAGCCCGAATCTGTGGCTCCCGTTGCCTATGTGCACAACCCCAACAGCACATGGTCACACCTGCGCAACGGAGCCAGTTTGGAGGCTATGTCGGTTGGGCGGCTGTACAACGACGAGGTGGTCTATGTACTGGGCGAGCTGGTCAGCGGCTGGACGTATGTGCAGCGCGGTGCACAGGCTGGTTTCGTGGTAAGCAAATTTTTGCAGCACAGCGAACAGCAGAACGGTCAAGCCTCTGCTCCCGGCTACAGCCAGACGGAGGTACCCAGCCCCAATCTGCAGATCTTGGGCCACGCTGCTAATGGAGATGCGATCTATTGCCTCATCGCTCCCGATAACGCCCAGACCCTGTTCTTCGTTGCCCCGGAGGGCGACCATCCCGTTTATCGCGAGGACGTGAATTTCGACGGTATGCCGGATCTGGCTGTTACCACCTCCATGGGCGCAAGCAACCGCTTCAGTGCGCTCTTCGTGCGCAACGGAGCTGTGTATGTGCCGGTGCAGGTGCCTGTGCTGGGCTACGATCTGTGCAACTACCGGCTCTACCCTGAAGAAAAGCTGCTGCTTTCTGCCACCAATGACGGGGCGGCCGGTGCCTACCACGATAAGGCACTTTTCCGCTGGGACGGTGCGGAGCTGGTGCTCCTGCGCCGTGCCACCGGCGAGATGCCTGTGGATGAGTACGACCAGAACGGTCTCATCATCTCTGCCGCCAATCCCCAGCTGCTGAAGCTCAAGGTGGTGGATTACCAGAGCAGCTTTGCCGATGGCATCACCCTTTACGAGAATGTGGTGCTGCTGGCAGCCGCCGAGACCAATATGCAGTATGAGGAGGCTGCCTTCTGGCAGGGGCTCAGAGACTGATTGGATGCATACAGATAAGACCGCCCCGGGTCATGCCCGCAGGCGGTCTTGCTGTATGGCTTTTCCCTGTGGTATACTATCACAAATGATGCAAAGAATGTTTGCAGTTGCGCAGGGAATGCTCTGCCCTGCAGCATCAAAGGAGGTAGCCCGATGATCAATGTAGCTGTTCTGGGCTGCGGCGGTATTGCCCGCACCATGGCCAAAACCCTTAGAGGAATGGCGGAGAGGGACGGTTCTGTGCGCCTGTATGCGGTGGCCGCCAGAGACGAAGCCCGTGCCCGTGCCTTTGCACAGGAGGAAGGCTTTGAGAAAGCCTACGGTTCGTACGAAGCCATGCTGGCAGATGATGGTGTGCAACTGGTCTACATCGCCACGCCTCATTCCCACCACGCAGAGCATATGGAGCTGTGCCTTCGGTACAAACGCCCCATCCTTTGCGAAAAAGCCTTTACCGGCAATGCCCGGCAGGCAAAGCAGGTGCTGGCTCTCGCAGAAGAAAAGGGCGTTTTCGTAACCGAAGCCATCTGGACTCGCTATATGCCCTCCCGCAGCATCATCAACGATCTGATCGCAGAGGGCGCTATTGGCGAGCCTGTTATGCTCACCGCCAATCTGGGCTATTCCATCGCTCATGTGGAGCGCATGATCCGCCCCGAGCTGGCAGGCGGTGCATTGCTGGATCTGGGCGTGTATGTGCTCAACTTCGCTTCCATGGTCTTTGGTACCGATGTTGAGCGCATGGAGAGCAGCGTTGTGCTGCACGAGACCGGTGTTGACCGGCGGGAGACCATCAACCTGTATTACCGGGACGGTAAAAGCGCAGAGCTGACGGCGGTGTTCGACTGCGCCACCGATCGCCGGTGCGTGGTCTACGGCACCAAGGGCTGCCTGAAGGTGGATAATGTCAACAATCCGCAAACAATCAGCATCTATGCGGACCCCACCGCCGATACGCCCACCCGCGTCATTCCCGTGCCGGAGCAGATCACCGGGTATGAATATCAGGTGTACAGCTGCATCCGTGCGCTGGAGAGCGGTGCGCTGGAATGCCCGGAGATGCCCCATGCCGAAACCATCCGCATCATGGAGGTTATGGATCGGCTCCGTAGCGATTGGGGCGTAGTCTATCCCTTTGATTGATGCTTTTTTGCGGTTTTTCGCTTGCGAAATACATACCGCCGTGCTACCATACCCCTACGGGTGAGCACCTACCGGCAGTCAGGCTACAAGGCCTGGCTGCCTTTTCACATACCGCCGCCCGTAAAGGAGAATGCTTATGTATCTGCCCATTATCCTCATTGTGCTTTCCAATGTGTTCTACCACATCTGCTCCAAGGAGACACCGGCTGCCATCAATCCCTTTGCTTCGCTTACAGTCACCTATGCGGTGGGCTTTTTGGTGAGCCTTGTGCTGTTCTTTCTCACCGGCAAGGGCTCCGGTCTTTTGCAGGAATATCGGCACGTCAACTGGGCGGTGGTGGTATTCGGGCTTTCCATCGTTGGGCTGGAAGCGGGTTACATCGCCATGTACAAGGCGGGCTGGAATATCTCTACCGGCAGTCTGATCGCCAGTGTACTGCTTGCCATCGCCCTCATCGCCGTTGGCGCACTGCTTTATAAGGAGGCAGTCACGCCCCGAAAGGTGGCGGGTGTACTCATTTGCCTGCTGGGGTTGTATTTCATCAATCACTGATCACTCAGCTATTGGGTCATTTCTTCGCCCGTCAGGGGCCACAGCCGCAGCATCCGCTCCAGCTCGTACCCATAGCTGCGTTTGCCGATGCTATCACCTGTGACCAACGGCACTGAAGCCAGAACGCGCCCTTCCAGCACCAGTTGAGCGGTACCAACGGCTTCGCCTGTAGGTAAGCCGGCTGGCAGATCCTTGGGCAGATCCAGCACAAGTGCAGGCAGGTAGCCATTGGGCAGGGGAGCGGCCAGCGGTTTGGCAGCCACTACGGCGACGGTCTCCTGCACACCGTTCATCACCGGCAGGCGGCGCACGGTCTCGCCCGCTTTGTAGGCAGTAAAGAACTCATAGCGGTCAAAGGCTGTGTCCATCAGGCGGGCAGCCTCGTCGAACCAGTCTGCGCAGCCCAGCACAACACCGATCACCTCCAACCCATCCCGCTGTGCCCCAAAGACCAGACAACGCCCGGCAGCCTTTGTGTAGCCGGTTTTGATGCCGGTGGCACCTTCATAATCGGTCAGAAGGCGGTTCTTGTTGTTCAGAATACGGTGGTAGCTGCGTCCTTCCCATGGGATGGAGGCTCTCCGGGTGGATACGATCTCCCGGAACAGCGGTTGGTTCATGGCCTCACGTGCGATCAGCGCCAGCTCGTAGGCAGTGGTGTGGTGTCCCTGCACGGGAAGCCCGTGGGGATTGACGAATACTGTCTGGCTGCAGCCCAGCTGTACAGCCCGCTCGGTCATCATGCGGCAGAAGGTATCCACATCGCCGCCGATATGCTCGGCAATGGCTACCGCTGCATCGTTGCCGCTGGCAAGAAGAAGTCCGTAGAGAAGATCCCGCAGTGTGATCTGCTCGCCTTCGGAAAGATAGATGCTGGTGCCGGGTATCCCAAAGGCATTTCGGCTCACGGTAACGATATCCTCCGGTGAGCCGTTTTCCAGCGCCAGAAGCGCCGTCATCACCTTGGTGGTGGAGGCCATGGGCAGCGGCAGGTTCTCCTGCGCTGCCAGAAGGATGGTGCCGGTGGTGCGCTCGATGAGCACCGCAGCCTTGGCGGAGGTGGATATGGCCGCTCCCCTCGGAGAGTCTGCCTTTGCCTGCCCGAGCCACGACAGAAGCGTGCAGCAAAGCAGCACCGCCAGCCTGCGGATGGAGAATGGACGTTTCTTCATGCCTTGGGCAGATCCTCCTCCATGGTAAAGGTCTCAAGCTCGGCCTTCAGGTTTCTGGCTGGTTTCTGGCTTTTGCCTTCGGTCATTTCTTCAAGCAGCTGGGGCAACAGCTCCACGATGCGCTCCACCGCGCCGTTGGTCTGTGCGGGCAGCATACGCACACCGTCTCCGTTCACTACAAGAAAGCCAACCGGCTGTACAGAAACGCCTGCGCCGGTGCCGCCTGCAAACGGCAGCGTTTCCTCGGCTGCTGTCCGCAGCCTGCCGTCTGTGGCGGTAAAGTCTCCACCGCCTGCAATAAAGCCAAAGCTCACTTTGGAAATGGGAATGATGGTGGTGCCTGCGCTGCCTGTCACCGGTGCGCCGACTACGGTGTTTACGTCCACCATGCTGCGTATGCTCTCCATGGTGTTCTGCATCATGCTGTCAATGGGATGCTGCATAGTCTTCCTCCTTTGATGCCTGCATCGTGGCTCTGCGGTACTGCCGCAGCCACGCCAGTGCTGCCGGGAATAGGCTACCCAGCCGCAGGCTGATTATGCACCGCACCAACACCTCTGTGCCAAGGCCCCTGTGGTCTGCGCGCAGGTGGATGCGCAGGGGCAGCTCCTTTATGGTGCAAAGGGGCAATGCAGCGGTGCGCAGTGCCCCATACAACAGGGCGGTTTTGGCTGCATCCGCCTCAGAAATATGCACGTAGACAGACAACACCTCCATTCGAACCGCCTGCCGTATGGCGCTGCGCACCGGTCGGGAGAGAAGCACCTTAAGCTGCCGAAGGGTTCCCGGCTTCAACTGCTCCGCCATTTCCTGCCGCCGGAGGGGTGTTTCATCGCCGGGATCCTCATCCCTCCGGCGGCGGTAGAAGGGCAGACCGGCTGCCTGTACCCGCAGCATATAGCCGGGGCGGCGGCCTGTCCGCAGCCGAAAGGAGACGCGAAGCGGCAGGATGAGCACAAGGTACACCATCAAACTCAGAAAATAGAAATTCATGCCATACCCTCCGCAAAACCAATGGTCATAGCATGTACAGCCCACAGACAGTGTATGCACAGTCTGGGTGGGCAAGAAAGTTTACGGTTTGTCCATACGAAAGCTTTGCTTTCAGCGCAGATTTTGGGTATGATATAGTAGACCTGTAATTTTCAGGAGGGTTATACGATGAGTAAAACGATCGGTATTGATCTTGGCACCACCAACTCGTGCGTTGCATTTTTGGAAAACGGCGAGGCAACTGTCATTCCCAATGCGGAAGGCAGCCGAACCACTCCGTCTGTCGTAGCTTTTTCCAAGGACGGGGAACGGATCGTAGGCAGCGCCGCCAAGCGGCAGGCTGTTACCAACAGCGCCCGCACCATCTTTTCCATCAAGCGCGAGATGGGTACAGATAACCGCACCAAGATCGATGGGAAAAGCTACACTCCGCAGGAGATCTCCGCCATCATCCTGCAAAAGCTCAAGCTGGATGCGGAAGCCTATCTGGGCGAGAGCGTGACCGATGCAGTCATCACTGTTCCGGCCTATTTCAGCGACAGCCAGCGGCAGGCTACCAAGGATGCAGGCCGCATCGCCGGGCTTAATGTGCTGCGCATCATCAACGAGCCCACTGCCGCCGCCATGGCCTATGGTATGGACAAAGGCGGTGCACAGCGCATCATGGTCTACGATCTGGGCGGCGGCACCTTCGATGTATCGGTGCTGGATATCAACAACGAGGTGATCGAGGTACTGGCTACCGCCGGTAATAACCGCCTCGGCGGCGACGATTTTGATAACTGCGTGGTCTCCTGGCTGCTGGAGGAGTTCCGCAGGCAGGAGCGGATCGATCTCTCTACCGATGCCGCCGCCATGGGGCGCATCCGGGAGGCTGCCGAAAAGGCCAAGATCGAATTGAGCGCAGCGCTTACCACTACCATCAGCCTGCCCTTCCTTTATTCGGACAGGAATGGTGCCAAGCATCTGGAGACCACCCTTTCCCGAGCCAAGTTTGACGAGTTGACTGCCCATCTGGTCAAGGCCACCATGGGCCCTGTGGAACAGGCGCTCCGGGATGCAGGCCTCAAGCCCGGCGAATTGAACCGGGTGCTGCTGGTGGGCGGCTCCACCCGCATCCCTGCGGTGCAGGCTGCGGTCAAGAGCATCACCGGTAAGGAGCCCAGCCGGGATATCAACCCCGATGAGTGCGTTGCCATGGGCGCAGCTTTGCAGGGCGGCGTGATGCAGGGCGAAGTAAAAGGCCTGCTCCTTCTGGATGTAACGCCGCTTTCCCTCGGCATCGAGACCATGGGTGATGTGTTCAGCCGCATCATCGAGCGTAACACCATCGTGCCGGTGCAGCGCAGTCAGGTGTTCACCACTGCCGCCAATTTCCAGACCTCTGTAGATATCCATGTGCTGCAGGGTGAAAGAGAGATTGCAAGCTGCAACAAAACGCTGGGGCGCTTCCGGTTGAGCGGCATCCGCCGCGCGCTGCGGGGCGTGCCGCAGATCGAAGTTACCTTCTCCATCGATGCCAACGGTATCGTCAATGTTTCCGCCAAGGATCTGGGTACCGGCAAGCATCAGGAGATCACATTGACGCAAAGCTCCAATATGTCCTCCGATGAGATCGATCGTGCCGTTCGGGATGCAGAGCGTTACGCTGAGGAGGATGCGCTGCGCAAAAAACGTGCTGAGCTTCAGAATCAGGCTGAGGAACTGCTCTATCAGGCCAAGAATGCCCAGAAGAAGCTCAACGCAGTGGATCGGGAGCGCATTGAGGGTATGCGCAAGCGTCTCCAGCATGCCATGGATGCAGGCAACGACCGGGAACTGAAGGCTGCCTGCGATGACCTGACCGATGCCCTCAACGCCTGCGGCCGCTATGTGGATCCCTCCGGCATGGATGATGAGGATGGGGCCATGGATGCGGATGTAACGAAGTAACACACGAAAGGGATTTGCATGTTTGGTTACATAACCCTTGCGCCGGATGCGCTGCCCAAGGAGCGCTGCGACCGCTACCGTGCTTTTTACTGTGGCCTGTGCCGCACACTGCGGCAGCGTCACGGCGGCCTCAGTCGCATCACCCTCAGCTATGATCTGACGTTCCTCTATATCCTGCTCAATTCGCTCTACGAGCCGCAGGAAACGCTGGGGTTGGAACGCTGCTTTGTACATCCGGTGGCCGGCAGCAATTTCGTGGTCAGCGAGGCTGCCGAGTATTGTGCGGATATGAACATCGCCCTCAGCTACCATAAATGCATGGACGACTGGCAGGATGACCGCAGCTTGACCGGCAGGGGAGAGGCCGCCCTTCTGAGAAAGGCATACGAACGTGTCAAGGCGCTCTACCCGGAAAAATGCGCCGCTATCGAAGCGTGCATCAAACAGATCAGCCAATTGGAGAAAGCAGGCAACCAGAGTCTGGATGGCGCAGCCAACTTGACGGCACAGCTGTTGGGCATCATTTACCGCTACAAGGAGCGTGACTACTGGTCGGATACGCTCATGCAGATGGGGCAGGGACTGGGACGCTTCATCTACCTGATGGATGCCTACGAGGATCTGCCGGCCGATCTGCGCCGCAAGCGCTACAATCCGCTTGCAGCGCATCATCAGCGGGAGGATTACGAGGTTTTTGCGCGGGAGTGCCTGACAATGCTCATTGCAGAGTGCACCGAAGCCTTTGAGATGCTGCCGGTGGTACAGGATGCTGATCTGCTCAGGAACATCCTCTACAATGGCTGCTGGACGCGCTACCACGCACTACAGAAGCGGCGGGATAAGAATAAGCCCGCCGTCGTGAAAGAAGGAACAGCATGAGAGACCCCTACGAGGTGCTGGGTATTTCTCCCGGCGCAAGCGATGACGATATCAAGGCTGCATACCGCAAGCTGGCCAAGAAATACCATCCGGATCTGAACGGCGGCAGCGCCGAAGCTGAGCGTAAAATGAAGGAAGTCAACGACGCCTATACCTACCTTATCAAAAACAAGGGGCAGGGCAGCTATGGCTCCCAGAGTGGTTACGGCTCGCAGACCGGCTATGGTTCGCAGGGCGGCTACAGCGGTTATGGCAGCTATGGCTCTCAGGGCAGCTACGGCCAGCAGGGCACCTACCGGGGCAATGGCCAGCAGTACGATTTCGGCGGCTTTGAGTTTTTCAATTTTGAGGATCTCTTCGGCGGCAGGAGCCGTACCTACCAGTCCACCACCTATTATGAGAATGATCCCGTCTTTAAGAATGTGGAGCAGATGGTGCTGGCGGGGCGCTACAGCGAAGCGCTGGGTGCCCTTAGGCGCATTGACCAGCGTAAGGCTGCGTGGTACTATTGGAGTGCCCGTGCCAATATGGGCGCAGGCAACCGTATCGCTGCGCTCAATGATGCCCGCACCGCCTCGCAGATGGCCCCCGATGAGGTGGCTTACCGGGAGCTGTTGGCGCAGCTGAATGCAGGCGGGCAGGCCTATGGCTACCGGGGCGGCAATGCGGGCGGGCTCAACTGCTGCTCAAGCCCGATGATGACCTGCTGCATGCTCAACATGTTCTGCAACTGCTGCTGCGGCCGTGGCTACGGCTGTTGCTGATAAAAAGGAGAGATGAGAATGTCCTTCTGGGAAAAAATCAAACAAACGCTGCGCTCCTTTATGAACGGACGTAACGGTGTCGACCAGCTGAGCATGGCGCTTCTGTGGGGCGGTCTGGCCGTATATCTGCTCAGCTCTATTCTGGGCAGCTTTGTGGGGCGGCCCTTTCTGGCATTGCTGAGCCTGCTGCTTTCTTTTGTGGGCATGGCAATGTATGTGCTGTGCATCTACCGTATGTTTTCCCGCAATATCGAGAAGCGCCGGGCGGAGAATCGCCGCTATCTGGCCTTCAGCGACCGGCAGAAGAAAAAGGTATCTCAGGCGGTAAAGCGCTTTGAGAACCGCAAGGTGTACAAGTATTTCAAGTGCCCGGGCTGCAAGGCGTGGCTGCGCCTGAAGCGCGGCAGCGGTGTGGTGACTGTAACCTGCACCCGCTGCCACACCAGCTTTACCCAGAAAAGCTGACCGGAATTCCAGCTGCTTTTCGCCGCCTACGGGCGGCTTTTTTTCTGCCTCCAAAACAGCACCAATGCTTGACAGATACATTGATTGCCTGTATACTACCAATTTGAAAATGAAAACCATTTTCATTCCCAAAGGAGGATAACCATGCAGCGCGGCAACTATCAAACCAGACAGCAGGAGGCTGTGGCAGAGCTTTTTCAACGCTGCCGGAGCCGCTGCCTTACCGTTGAGGAGGCATATCGTATTCTCTTGGAAAACGGTATGGAGGTGGGCAAGACCACGGTATACCGTGCTATTACAAAGCTGTGCGATCAGGGCATTCTGCGCCGCTATGCGCCCCAGAGCAGCAGCGGCTCGGCGCAGTACCAGTACAATCCATGCCGGGAGAGCCATCTGCACATCCGCTGCGCCGGTTGCGGAGCAATGGAGCATTTGCACTGTAGCGATGTGGAGGCTTTTGCGGCACATATCCGGGCACATCACGGCTTTGTGCTGGATGAAGGGCAGACCATGCTCTGCGGGTTGTGCGAAAGCTGCGCAAGCAAGAGAGAAAAGGTGCAGGCATGAAGAATGAACATATTTTCCCTGCCGTCCGGCGCTGGGGATGCAAGGTGCTGTGTCTGTGCGCAGCGCTGTGCCTGCTGTTCAGCAGCGTTGTGGCAGAAGCTGATCCGGAAGAACCGCTGCGCATCGTAGCGCTGATCTTTCCTGGCTTCGATTTTGCACGGCAGGTAGCGGGCAGTGAAGCACAGGTGACTATGCTTATGAAGCCCGGTGCCGACAGCCACAGCTACGAGCCTTCGCCCAGAGACATCAAGGCCATTCAGGAGGCCGATCTGTTTATCTACACAGGCGGCGAAAGCGATACATGGGTGGAGCGTATCCTGTCATCTCTGGAAGAAGAGGCACCCCGCACCCTCCGTATGATGGATGCGGTCGCCCTGCTCACAGAGGAGCATACCGTCAGCATGCAATCCGGCCATAGCCACGACCATGGCGGCGAGGAATGCACCGATCCCGACCACCACCACGGGGCGGAAGCCCATGCCGAAGAAATGGATGAACATGTCTGGACAGCTCCCCTTAACGCTGTAGCAATCGTGGAGGCCATAGCCGATGCCCTGTGCGGGATCCGCCCGGAGAAAGCTGAGGTCTTTCGTGCCAATGCAAAGGCGTATACCGAACAGATCACCGAACTGGATACGGACTTCCGCAAGGTGGTAGCGGAGGGAAAGCGGGATCTGATTATCTTTGGCGACCGTTTCCCGCTGCGTTATTTCGCTGCAGCCTATGGCCTGCGCTATGATGCTGCCTTTCCCGGCTGCAGTGAAGACAGCGAACCCAGCGTGCGTACGGTGATCTCTCTGGTGGATACCATCCGCCGGGAACAAGTGCCGGTAGTGTTCCATATCGAATATTCCAGCCGGAAAACCGCCCTTATTCTGGCGGAGGAGACTGGCGCAAAGCTCTGCCTGTTCCATGGCTGCCATACGGTATCGGCTGCAGAGATCGAAGCCGGTGCTACTTATGTATCCCTTATGCGGCAAAATGTGCAGGTACTGAAGGAGGCTCTGGACTGATGGCCCTCATCACATGCGAAAAAGCGACCTTCGCCTACGAAGGTGTTGCGGTTGTAAAGGATCTGGACTTGCAGATCGAAAAGGGGCAGTATCTCTGCATTGTTGGCGAGAATGGCTCCGGTAAATCCACTTTGGTCAAGGGGCTGTTGGGGCTGCTGCGCCCTGCGGAGGGCAGGGTGGTCTTTGGCGATGGGCTCCGGCAGAGTGAGATCGGTTATCTGCCTCAGCGAACCGATGCCCAATCCGATTTTCCCGCCTCTGTGTGGGAGGTAGCCTCCTCCGGCTGCCACGGCCTGTGGATGAATGCCAAGAAGCGTGCCAAGGTGCGGGAGCTGCTTGCAATGCTGGGTGTCTCCCATCTGGAGAAGCACAGCTTTGCCCACCTGAGCGGCGGGCAGCAGCAGCGGGTACTGCTGGCAAGAGCGCTGTGCGCCACCAGCTCGCTTTTGCTGCTGGATGAGCCTGTTGCCGGGCTGGATCCGCTTGTCACCCGGGAAATGTACGATGTGATCCGCATGCTGCACAAGGAGCAGGGGCTTACCGTGGTAATGATCTCTCACGATGTGCAGGCTGCCATGCAGGAGGCAGACCGTATTCTGCATTTGTCCAACAGCGGCAGCTTCTATGGCACACCGTTCGAGTACCGTCATTCGGAGCTGGGTCTCCGGTTCTTTGGAGGTTGCTGCTGCCATGAATAACGAATTGTTTGCGATGCTTGGCAAGATGTTCGACTATCAGTTTATGGTGCGTGCAGCGGTTGTGGGTCTGTTGGTGAGCCTGTGCGCTGCGCTTCTGGGTGTCAGTCTGGTGTTGAAGCGCTATTCCATGATCGGTGATGGTTTGAGCCATGTGGGCTTTGGGGCGCTGGCGGTGGCCTCTGCACTGGGGCTTGCGCCCATGTGGGTGTCCATCCCGGTGGTCGTGGCGGCTGCGGTGCTGCTCTTGCGCCTCTCCAGCCATGCAAGGGTGAAGGGCGATGCACTCATCGCCATGATCTCCGCCGCGTCCCTTGCTGTGGGCGTGATCGTGCTCAGCCTGTCCAGCGGCACCACGGGCGATGTGAACAACTACCTTTTCGGCAGTGTGCTTGCCATGACGGGCGAGGATGTCTGGCTCAGCGTGGCGCTGGCTGCTGTGGTGCTGGTGCTGTTTATCATCTTCTACCGCAAAATGTTTGCCGTGACCTTTGATGAGACCTTCGCACGCGCCACCGGCGAGAAGGTGGAGCGCTACCATCTGCTTCTGGCCTGCCTTACGGCGCTGACCATCGTGCTGGGTATGCGCGTGATGGGCGCTATGCTCATTTCCAGCTTGATCATTTTCCCGGCGCTTACGGCCATGCGGGTCTGCCGCAGCTTCCGCAGTGTTACCATCTGTGCGGCGGTGGTGTCGGTGGTGTGCTTCATGTTGGGTCTGTGCCTTTCCTACCTGCTGGATACCCCCACCGGTGCCAGCGTGGTCGTGGTCAATGTGCTTGCGTTTCTGGGCTTCTGGCTTGTGGGCCGGGCACAGGGCAAGTGAACAGAAAACAAGCCTCTGCGGCGGTTTCCGCAGAGGCTTGTTTTTTCGGGGATATTTCTTTACACCACAGCCCTTCGTAAACAGATCTTCTACGACAGTTGGCAATGATCCGGTTTATTGTTCGTGATTAGTGGAAACCGCAGGCCTTCAGATACAGGTATGAACGGCGCAGACACTCAATGGGATCCTCGCCGTTGCAGTTGTCCTGCTCCACCAGCATGTATTGAGTGCCGCCTGCTTCTGCTTTTTCAAATACCTTGCTAAAATTGATGTTGCCCTCGCCGACCGCCTGCATGGTACGGTCGAAGCCATGATCCTTCAGGTGGATGCAGGGAATGCGCCCGGCCAGCTTTTCCAGCCATAGCGCCGGGTCCGCACCGGCGGTCTGCACCCAGTAGGTATCCAGCGTAAAGCCCATCTCCTCCGGCGGCAGCACTTCCATCAGCGTTTCCATGACCAGTTTGCCGCCGATGCGCTTGAACTCGTTGTGATGGTTGTGGTACATAAAGTATGCACCGCCCTGATGGATGGCCTTTGCTACGGGCACAAAGGTCTCCAGCCATTTTTCCAGCGACA
>JAZQHO010000187.1:0-10917 GCA_045540635.1 Candidatus Limiplasma sp. | reverse complement strand
AGCAGACCATGCAGAGCAATGTGATGGGCGAAGCCTGCCACCAGGCCGTGGCACAGCCCACCTTCACGCCCCCTCCCGAACCCACCCCCACCGCTGCCCCCATTTCCGATGCACAGCTTCGACTGGAAGCCTTCATGGATTACTGGAGCGCAGAGAACACCTCAAGTATGCTGACGCTGCTGCAGCCCAGCTGGGTGAACGCACAGACAGATCCTTCCAACCGTTTGTTCGTACTGCTGGCCAACCGCAAGCCTCTGAGCTATAACATCGAGGAGGTATCCGGTTCTGATAACGACAGCAGCCGCACCATCACCATGACGGCGAACATCGACAAACGCAACGGCAAGGATCCCACTCTGTACCGCTTTATGGTGCTGATGGTCCGCGAGGGCGAGTACTGGTATATCGATCCCAACTCTCTGGCCACCAACGACAAGGTTCCAAACAAAGAAGAAACCAACGTTGTGAACAACTCCAAGACTACCCAAGCCGAAAACTGGACGTTGGCACCCCGTCAGACCGTAACCCCGGCCCCTCCCGCCTCCCAGCTGCTCTACTACAATCCCGATGGCGGCAGCATGTATCATCTGGATCAGATGTGTTCCAGCGTATACGAAGAATACCTGCCGCTGAGAGGCAGTTTCCCCTATTCCGAGCTTGGCAACCACAGGGACAAGACCCCCTGCCTGCGCTGCGGTGCACCCACCCAGACCCTGCCACCGGAATCTTTGAACCAGTAACGCTTTGCCAAAGGATGGAAACATATGGAGCAAAAAACAAATGTGATGCGCCTCCTGGAGGGGGCGCATCTTCCCTGTTCTTTTCATTTTTACGATGCACCGGATGGGGCGCTCAGCGGTGTTGAGGTAGCACAGCAGCTGGCGCAGGACCCGGATCAGGTATTCAAGACGCTGGTGACAACCGGAGCCAGCGGCAAGCATTATGTATTCATGATCCCCGTGGCAGAGGAGCTGTCTTTGAAAAAAGCTGCTTCAGCCGCCAAAGAAAAGAGTGTTGCCATGCTCAAAAGCAAGGATCTGCTGCCGCTGACCGGTTATGTTCACGGCGGCTGCTCGCCCATCGGGATGAAGAAGCTCTTCCCCACCTTTGTGGATGAGACAGCCCAGCTGTTTGATACCATTCTTTTCAGCGGCGGCAAGATCGGTGTGCAGGTGGAGATGTCGCCGGAGGCACTTGCGCAGATGGTGCCCTACGCCTATGCCGATCTGACCGTTTGAACCGTACCGAATTTGTTTGTTCGCAAAAAGCAACAAAAGAGCCGTCCGCGCGAAGCGGACGGCCTTTTTGTTGGGAAAGCTTACTTGATTTCGACGGTAGCGCCGACTTCGGCCAGCTTTTCCTTGATCTTTTCGCAATCTTCCTTGGAAGCGCCTTCCTTGATGGTCTTGGGAGCGGACTCAACGAAGTCCTTAGCTTCCTTCAGGCCCAGGCCGGTCAGCTCGCGGATGACCTTGATGACCTTGATCTTCTCGGAGCCGGCATCCTTCAGGATGGCGTCGAACTCGGTCTTCTCTTCCTCAGCAGCAGCAGCGCCAGCGCCAGCAGCACCGGGAACAGCCACAACAGCAGCAGCGGCGGAAACGCCAAAGTGCTCTTCCAGAGCCTTAACCAGATCGTTCAGCTCAAGAACGGTCATCTTCTCAATCATCTCAATGATTTCAGCGTGAGTCATGATAATATCCTCCATTCAAATTATGTTGTAAAGGTCTTGTTGGGGGGAAGCTAACAATTAAGCTTCGGTGGCAGCTTCGCCGTCCTTCTTGGCGATAGCGTCCAGAACGCGTACAAAGCCAGCAACGCTGCTCTGCAGGCTGCCAAGCAGACGAGCCAGCAGCACTTCGCGGCTGGGCACATCGGCCAGAGCCTTGATCTTGGCTTCGTCCATCAGCTCGGTACCGAGCAGACCGGCCTTGATCTCAATGGGGCAATCGTTCTTCTTCTTGGAGATGAAGTCGCTGACGATCTTGGCGGGGCTCACGGGATCGCTCATGCCGAAGGCAAAAGCGGAGGGGCCGTTGAGAACGTCGTCCAGACCTTCGATGTTCAGCTCCTGCAGGGCGCGGCGAACGAGGGTGTTCTTCAGGACAACGTATTCCACGCCATTGGCACGGAAATCGGCGCGCAGGCTGGTAGCGTCTTCAACGGTCAGGCCGCTGTACTTAACGATGACCACGCTCTGGGCATCCTGGAACTTCTTGACGATGTCGCTTACGACTTGCTTCTTGACCTCAAGATTCTTGCTCACGGGGGGTGCACCTCCTTCTTCGAAATCTGTTCGATTCCAAAAAGAAAACCCTTGCAGGCGCAAGGGCGAACATGTCGCAGGGGATTTCTCCCGCCTTACACCTCGGCGGGGCAACTTCCGTTCATTACAGACCTTTCGGCCCGACCCGCTGTCTTCGGCATTAGGTTTCCAAAGAATCGAGAACTATTATAGACCATGGAGAAGAAATGTCAATAGATTTTTTGCAATTTTGAAAACTTTTTCTCTACCAAGTCTACAATTGGCAGCGTATTTTCGACCCGACAGGTCAAAATAGCGTTGTACCCAACCAAGGAGGTGAACGACATGACCAACGGACAGAGCAGCAACGTTACGGTACCCGAAGCCCGCGCCGCGCTCAACAACATGAAGTACGAGATCGCCCGGGAGCTTGGGATCAACCTCAAACAGGGCGACAACGGCGACCTGAGCGCCCGTGAGAACGGCTATGTGGGCGGCTACATGGTCAAGAAGCTGATCCGTCAGGCCGAGCAGCAGATGGCCGGCCAGGGCGGCGGCAGCAACTGAACAGCAACTGTGATTTGAAAAGGAGATAAGAACAATGTATCAGAACCAGCAGAACACCGGCAACAACAACTCCAGCAACTCCAACAGCTCCAGCAGCAGCGTAGTGGTACCCGAAGCCAAGCAGGCGCTGAACAATATGAAGTACGAGATCGCCAACGAGCTTGGCATCAATCTGAAGCAGGGCTATAACGGTGACATGCCCAGCCGTCAGGCCGGCTATATCGGTGGGTACATGGTCAAGCGCCTTATCGAGCAGGCCGAGCGTGCCATGAGCGGTTCCCAGAAGTAAAAAAACGACGGGCGCCGCGGTCGATCCAGGATGACCGGTACCCGTTGCCCGGACAAAAGGGATCAGAACAGCCAAAAGGGCTTGTTGTCTGCAAAATGCAGGCAGCAGGCCTTTTTGCTTGGGGGAATACAGGGAAAAATTAATCACACTGGAAACGGCCTTTAACACAGCAATGGTCGCTTCAAGCACAAGACGCTTGCATATTGAGAAAAACCATTAGTAAACACAATAAAAAGCACAAGCCACATGAACATGCTGCCCATTCAGAGCAAAATGCTCCGGTAGACATCCAAATTTGTACCGGATTATGATTTGCAGCGGCAGACGCAATATCCAGACAGACAACAAGACTGCATTTACCAATCCTCCGATCACCAACAGACATAATCATATGAGTTTATTGACAAGTGCATCGACCGTGTACGATATTGGCTTCAACAAATCCAAATTGACGCTACGCAGAACGATAACAAGGTAAAACGCCAGCATCGGATCGATAAGATGTATTTCCACAAGCATATGCGCATGTATTTATTTTAACGGACACAGGCTGCTGGCACGTTACCGATTACATTTAAGGTCCTTTCTCGCATCTTTCCAATTTTTAACATCGATGCAATCGCAGTGCCTTACTCCCCCATTTCTTTTCCCGCCACATAAGCGTATAATCAAGGAGTACCTCTTATCCTGCGGAAAGGACGTGAACTCCTATGCCCAATATGCCGCTGATCGGGATCTCCGGCAGCATGGAGACCAAGAAAAACAAAGTATTTCTGCTACAAGCCTATTTCGATGCCATTTCCGGCGCAGGAGGCATCCCGGTGCTGCTGAACCCGCAAATGAGCCAAAGCGCTGTCAGTGAGTGCATGGAGGCTTTAGACGGACTGATGCTGGCAGGTGGCGGTGATGTAGGCCCGTGGCATTTCGGTCAGGATCCGGTGGCGGAGATCGGTGAGATCACGCCGATTCGGGATGTGTTTGAGTTTGAACTGCTGAAGCAGGCGGATCGCCTCTCCACTATGCCGGTACTGGGCATCTGCCGGGGTATGCAGGTAATGAACGTGGCGGCAGGCGGTACATTGTATCAAGACCTGCCGACCCAGTACCCCAGCCGGGAGGCTGCCCTGCTCTGCCATCAACAGGAGCAGCCGTATGAGGTGCCCACCCACGCCGTGCATATCAAGAAGGATTCGCTTCTGTACAGACAGATCGCGCAGGAAACATGCATGGTCAATTCCATGCATCATCAGGCAGTTGATGCACTGGGCAGTGGCTACAGGCTTGTTGCTGCCAGCGACGACGGTGTGGCGGAAGCCATGGAGATGCCGGGGCATCCTTTCCGGCTGGCTGTGCAATGGCATCCGGAACGCATACAGGATATGCTGTCCCACAACCTGTTTGCAACCTTTATTCGCAGTGCACAGGAGTACAGGAGGGCACGACGGTGAAACAGCATGTATTTCGCCTCCACAGAGGGGCAGATCTGTTGGAAAGCATTGCCAACTATTGTAGTACGCATGGGATCAAAGCAGGTTATGCGGCCTGCTGCGTGGGCTGCGTCAGCAAGGCCTGCATCCGCTCCGCAGACGGGATCACGCTGCGGCGCTATGAGCAGCGGCTGGAGATCGTGAGCCTGACCGGCACCGTCAGCGAGGCGCGGTGCCACCTGCATATCTCCTTCAGTGGAGAGGATATGAGCGTGATCGGCGGTCATCTGTGCAACGGCTGCATTGTAAACACCACCGCCGAGGTGGTGCTCTGCGAACTGGAGGGAGTCACATTCTCCAAAGTTTTTGACGAAACAACAGGCTACAACGAGCTCCGGATCGAACAGACGGAGCAATGACCGGTGATCACCGTTCAACAATAAAACAGGCTTCACTGCAACAAACAAAAGCCGCGGTTCTGTGCCGCGGCTTTTGTCGTCCAAAACCAAGAAGGGATCATTTTTGCTTTGCAAACGAAGGTGCAGGCATTTCGCTGAGGATCGCTGCACCAAGCACCAGAACCGCGCCGATGGCCCCTGCGGGTGTCAGACGTTCGCCCAACAGCAGTGCCGAAAGCAGGATGGCCACCACAGGATCCAGATAGCTGAGCAATGCGGCGGTCTGCGCCTTCACGTGGACGACAGCACCAAAATACAGCGCATAAGCCACACCGGTATGCACCACGCCCACCAGCAGCAGACTTCCGGCCGTGAGCCATGTAAGTGAGCCGGGGACGATCTGCTCGGTCAACAGCGTATAGGGCAGGATGGTAACTGCCGCCACACCCAGCTGAACGATGGTCTTATCATAAGCAGCCACCCCTTCGATCTTCTTGTTCATCAGCACAACGCTGGCATAGAGCACGGCTGCACAGAGCCCGAGAAGGATCCCCAATGCCTGATTGCTGCCCCGAGAGCTGGGTTCCAACACGCCGGAGACCAGCACCATACCGGCAAGAGCAGCTGCAACACACAGCAACTTCCAACAGGTCAGCTTTTCCCTAAACAGCAGCGGCGACACAAGAATGATCAGGATCGGAGCCATGTAATAGCACAACGTTGCCACTGCCACTGAGGTATAGCGGTACGCCTCAAACAACAGTATCCAGTTAAAGCCAAGAAACAGGCCGGAAAGAAAAAGCTTTGCCCCGTTTCGGGCAACAGCGGCACGGTCGATACGCACACCCTTCAAGCCGGTGAATGCAAGCAGAAACAACATGCCGATCAAACCGCGGGCGCAGGCGATGAGTCCCGACGGCAACGGAATATAGCGGCGAAAAATACCGATGGTGCCAAAAATGATCATAGAGCCTACAAGGGCTGCATTTGCTTTCTGTTTCACGGAAGCTCCCTCCCTACAGAAAGGCATTGTACCAAACCCGCATGGGGTCTGCAACGGGATCTCTGTTCTTTTGTTGTGCTGCCGGAAGGCAGCGCAGTCCTCCTTGCAGGCCCAGCGGAAGCAGGCTTGCGAATCAGCCGTCATATAGCTGACATCAGCTTTGTCAATTCGGCAAAGTTATTAACTGTGGTTCCCTCGTAAAATACGTTTCGACTGTTGAACAGTACCGGGATCATGCCCGCTTTTTTTGCCGCCCCCAGATTGGATCTTCTATCGTCTACGTAGATGCAATCTTCCGCATTCACCCCCAGTTTTCCGATCGTATACAAAAAGATCCGCTCATCCGGTTTTTTGATCTTCAGATCACCACTTACACTGACAATATCAAAATACTTGTCTATATCAAATTTATTTCGAAGGTATTCGCTCCATCTGCCGGAATCGTTTGATATGATGGCCAGCCTGTATTTTCCACTGACCTTTTTGATGAAATCAAGAAAGCCGTCAGCTAATTCTAGCGTATCGAGATACTCCTCCTCGATCCTTTCCGTATCGCCTTGAAACCCAATCGTCCTCCATACTTCAAGGGAAGAGATTTCTCCAATGTTCGCCCGGAACCAGGAATCGTATATCTCTTCTGCACTTAAGTTGGGAAATGTCCGTTGTACGTAAGGTACAAAATCGTCGCCCGTTTGCTTGACGATCACACCGTACATATCCAAAACAACAGCTTTCATACCGGAACTTCCTTTCGCCAGATCCAAGTTACCGTTTTGATTCTATTATGACAATGCAAGCAACAGTAAACCTTACGGCCTGCTGTTGCTTGCATTTGGATCAAAGGCTACGGTTCGGCTGTCGTGAGATCTGCACTCACTGCGCCGCTGATACCTTTTGTTTTCTTTTGGGATCCATGGCGATCACTGCGCCTGCCAGCACCATGTACATCATATCCATCACATTGCCTGATACACAGGGATAGATCTCCATCAATGTACAAACCAGCATGATAACAGGAGCAGCCGCCAGCATGCGCTGCCACAGCGGCAGCGACAGGTCGAACACCTGTCTCACAGCGGCCAGCAGCATCCTGCCGATAAGGAACACATAGGCGACAAGCCCCGGGATGCCCACCTGCAGCAGCATCTCCAACCAGCTGTTGTGCATATGGTACACATCCCTGCCCAGCAGCCAGCCGGGAATACGGGATACCTGCCCGTCGGTAGAGCCCACCAGCAGTACGCTGGGGTGACGGTCGATATACTCCAGACCCGCCTCCCAGATCTCTGTACGCATAGAGAAGGTTCCGAAGCTTTCCATAAAATCCCGCTGCTTGATCTGGTTATCCGCAGCTTTGGAAGCAGCAACGACCGTCTTTTCTTCCGCCACCGCCGAAGGGATCAGCAAGCGGCCTTCCGTGAGTGCAGTACGATCCTTCATCAAAAGAGGAATACCCGCATTGAGCACCCACAGCGCAGCCAGCGTTACGGCAAGCAGCCCGGCCACCCCGGCAGACCAGCGCTGCCACGGTTTACTGCGAAGCAAAGCCGCGGTGAGGGCAAGCCCTGCCGCAGCGCCCAGCACCAGTGCAGCTGTTGCAATAGACGTACGGGAAACCGTCAGGCCAATGGCAAAGCCAAGCGGCAGCAGCGCAAGCAGGCACAGAACCTTAAACAAAGGTTTTTTCGCTTTCATACCCAGCCAAAGCCAGCAGAGCATAGCAATATTCATGCTGCATCCCAGCTCGTTGGGATGCTTGGTAAGCGCATACAGGCGGTTGGCGGTGATACCGATGGTGCCTTCCGTAGCAGGAAGCAGGATACTCTTCTCCGTCCATGCCGCGTAGCAGCAGAGAACAGACAGCCCAAGCATAAACAGGGCATACAGCAGCGCATACAGTGTAAGCCACTTTTCACGTGCCTCCCCGTCCAGCACCAGCATCAGCGGCAGGCAGAGGCCGTAGGTCATCCACATCATGAACACGAAACGCAGATTGAACTGCAGATAGAAATCACCATTGACCACATTGCACACAAGGAACCAGAACGCCATGCCGACACCGATCACGGCCACAGGAGAAGGCTTTCGGAACACCACAAAGGCCATCATCACCGTCATGGCTGCGACAGCAGGCCAGAAATAAGTTTTGATCAGATTGAGTTCGCGCCCGGGCATGCCCATCAGCACCAGCAGCAGCAGCATAACCAGCAGTATGCCCGCTGCCAGCTGCTGACGGCGATCCTTCATCAATTCTTTCATCGGTTCCTCCTTGGATAAAGCCTTAGTTCTTTTCCTGATTGATCATACCGCCGAAAGCCGTGCGGAACAGGATGACGATATCCAGACTCAGGCTCCAGTTTTCGATATACCACAGATCGTGCTTGATGCGCTCCTCGATGCTGGTATCGCCCCGATAGCCGTTTACCTGTGCCCAGCCGGTAATGCCCGGGCGTACCTGATTCTTGACCATGTACAGAGGGATGGTCTCACGGAACTGCTCCACAAAGAAGGGGATCTCCGGGCGGGGACCCACAAGGCTCATATCGCCCTTGAGGGTATTGAACAGTTGGGGAAGCTCATCGATACTGGTCTTGCGAATAAAAGCCCCAAAACGGGTGCGACGGCTGTCCTTGGCAGTGCTCCAGCCGGTGGTCTCTTCGTTGTTGACATGCATGCTGCGGAACTTAAGCATGGTAAAATGCTCCTTGTTCAGCCCCACACGCTCCTGACGGAACAGCACCGGCCCAGGGCTTGTCAGCTTGACACCGATCACAGCCAGTAGCATCAGCGGGCTGGAAAGGATGATCAAGATCAGGCTGGCGACGATATCAAACGCACGCTTCATAAATGCGTTCAGCGGCTCATCCAGCGGGGTGGTGCGCAGCTGGATAAGTTTCAGATCACCAACCACGTTGATGGTGGGTTTGGTGGGGATAACATCGTTATAGGAGGGCACAACACTTACCTTGGTGCCGCACTTCTCGCAGTTCTGGATGATCTTGACGATGTAGCCCATCTCGTTGGGTTCAAGCGCCGCAACCACCTCATCCACGCCCGCATCATGCAGAAGTTCGTCCATTTGCGCATCCAGCAGATCCATATCCCGGATCACTTCTTTTACGTGCATGCCCAGTGCTTCATCAGCGGTCACAGCCTCCACATAGCGCTCTGCCAGACCGCCGCCGCCGATGACCACCACATGTTTCAGGTTGTAGCCCCTTGCACGGATGGATCGCAGCAGAAAGAGGAGCAGCAGCCGCTTGATGATCAGTACGGTACAGCTGGTTACATAGAAAATGGCCAGAACACCGCGGGAGAAATCCTCCAGACGGAACAGGTAGAGCAGAGCCGCAGCCGAGATCAGCGAAATGGCGTTGGCCAGCAGTACCTTTTTGAGACCCTTGGTGGGCTTGTTGAGACGGCTGGTGCGGTACATGTGGAAACAGGCCATGACCAGCACCACACAGACGGCATAAATGACCGCCGTCAGACCCATACGGCTGCCCAGCTTCTCCAGCAGGGCCATGTTGCTGTCGTCCTTGATCACATCCAGCCAGAGCCAAGAGGAGAACATATAGGAAAGCAAAACCAGCACGCCATCGGTAATGGCGTTCAGAATATTCATTTGCTTTTGATTCTTACGTATCATTTCATCACCTGCTTCGAAGGCGCTGCATGCCCGGAGGCAGCAGGGCGTTATTGCTTCAAGAAAATGTACCATACCACAAAAGTGGAGTATACCAATAATAAGTATACTGTTTTCTTTGTTTTGCGTCAACCTTCGCCCGAAGCTGATACACCTTATGCAGTAACAGAATGCGAGTCCGATACGGAATGTCTTAAAAAGGAAAGGATATGTCCCTGCTATGGTAGATGTGACGGACCGTGCAGCAACATGTCAACACGTTTTTGCCAAAATCCTCTTACACGATTAGCGCAAAAATTGCATTACAAGATTCTTTTGGGAGAAAAAGTAAAAACCCTTGTATCGGTTATGATACAAGGGTTTTCCTTTGGCGGAGAGTTAGGGATTTGAACCCTAGTTACGCTATCAACGTAAACACGATTTCCAGTCGTGCGCCTTCGACCACTCAGCCAACTCTCCATCAGCCTGTGCCATTGCTTATCCGCAACAAAATATATTATATTCACGGGATGGGGATCTGTCAAGAGGCAATTTCGATTTTTATGCAAGAAAATGTGCAAAGAAACAGCGGCACTGCACCAGCACGGCACAGCACCGCTGCCAAAAAGCAACTTATTCCCCTGCCAGATGGGAAACGGCATGATCGTACGCCACAGCGGCACCACCGATGACTGCCTTGGAAGAAACGGTAGCACCGGAGAGGGTCTCCACATTGTCGCCGGCAACGGGCGTCGCCGTAAGACCGATAAAGGTGCTGGTGAAGGCTTCCTCCTGCACTCGGGTACCAACGCCCGCGGTTTCGGAGAAATTGCTGCCACCGGCAGCCAGACCCGTAATGGCACCCTGTGCATCCACGCCGACCATCACTTCGATCTCGCCGCCGTAGCCCTTGGCCGTGGTCTGCACCACATAGCCCATCACACTACCGTCTGCAGCCAGCGCCGCATAGCAGTTGTCGATGTTCTCTGCTTCTTCTTTCATTTCTTCAAAGCCTGCGGCACCGGGAAGGGCTGCGATACGGGAGGCATGCTGCGCCTGCAGCGCCTGCTCGGCAATGCGGTCTTTGGTGATCATATTGGTACCGGCCAACAGAATAGCTGCGATAACAGCGATAGCACCCAAAATAAGCCAATCCTGCTTTTTCTTCATAATGACACGCTCCATCCTCTGTAATCGGAAAAATACCTGTACTGCTGCAAAGGCTCTCTGCAACAGGTTATTGCAACTTTTCCCACATCAGTCTTTGCTATTATACCATTATCGGGCACACAGTTCAATCACAATTTATCGGTGGAATGCTAAAAACGCTCAAGCGGGCGAAAAGAGCGAAGTCGGATCGTAG
>JAZQHO010000186.1:0-3675 GCA_045540635.1 Candidatus Limiplasma sp. | reverse complement strand
GGGGGGGGGGGGAGCGGGCGCCCCACCGGCGAGGATGGGCCCTCCAGCGAGCGGCGCGGGGAAGGGTAGGGCCCCTTCCCCTTTAAGCCGCGGCTTCTGTTGTCCACATCCGAGCGCGAACGCCCGCCTACGTGCGGGCGGACGTGCAACCCGCGGCTTCTGTTGTCCACATCCGAGCGCGAACGTCACGCCGCCAAGGCAGGCGGGAGGCTGCTGCCCGCCCGCCACGCCCTGTCAACTGCCCGCCCGCCACGCCTTGGCGGCGTGACGGACGTGCAGTTGACAGGTCATATATCGTTATAGTACAATTTAGAGTTGTATCAACCATTCCAGAACGATATGTCAGGAAGCGAGGGAACCATTCCCATGACCCAACTGAGCAAGCAGGCGCTGGAACAGATCGAAAAGCGCCGAACCTTTGCCATCATCTCCCACCCCGACGCCGGTAAGACCACGCTGACCGAAAAGCTGCTGCTCTACGGCGGCGCCATCCGTCAGGCGGGCAGCGTCAAGGCCCGCAAGGCCGAGCGCCACGCCACCTCCGACTGGATGGAGATCGAAAAGCAGCGCGGCATCAGCGTTACCTCCAGCGCCATGCAGTTCGAGTTTGACGGCTACCGCATCAACATTCTCGATACCCCCGGCCATCAGGATTTCAGCGAGGATACCTACCGCGTGCTGGTGGCAGCCGATGCCGCCGTAATGCTCATCGACGCAGCCAAGGGCGTGGAGGCGCAGACCATCAAGCTGTTCAAGGTGTGCCGGATGCGCGGCATCCCCATCTTCACCTTCGTCAACAAGATGGACCGCGCCGCCAAGGATCCCTTCGAGCTGATGGAAGAGCTGGAAAACGTGCTGGGCATCCGTTCCTGCCCCATGAACTGGCCCATCGGCGTGGACGGCGATTTTCAGGGCGTGTACCAGCGCAAGGACGGGCATGTGCTGCTGTATTCCGGCGGCAACCACGGCATGAGCATGGCCGACGAGCTGAGCGTGCCGCTGGACAGCCCCGAATGTGAAAAGGCGCTGGCCAAGCACTACCGGGATCGTCTTAGGGACGAGATCGAGCTTTTGGACGAAGCCGGTGACCCCTTCCAGCTGGATGCGGTGCTCTCCGGCCAGCTGACGCCGCTGTTCTTCGGCTCTGCCGTTACCAACTTCGGCGTGGAACCCTTTCTGGAGGCCTTCCTCGACATCACTCCCCCGCCGCTGCCCCGGGAAGCCGATACCGGCATGGTCAACCCCACCGACCCCTTCTTCAGCGGCTTCATTTTCAAGATCCAGGCCAATATGAACCCGGCTCACCGCGACCGCCTCGCCTTTGTGCGCATCGTCAGCGGCGAGTTTGAGAAGAACATGACCGTTTTCCACTCCGGCACCCAGAAGCCCATGCAGCTCAAACAGCCCCAGCAGTTTATGGCGGATGAGCGCGAGGCTGTGGAAAACGCCTACGCAGGCGACATCATCGGTCTGTTCGACCCCGGCTGCTTCCGGCTGGGCGATACCCTCTCCACCGGCCCCAAGCTGCAGTTCCAGTCCATCCCCGTGTTCGCCCCGGAGCATTTTGCCCGCGTGCGCCCCGAGGACAGCATGAAGCGCAAGCAGTTTTTGAAGGGCATCTATCAGCTGGCTGAGGAGGGCGCTATCCAGACCTTCCGCCGCACCGAGACCGGGCGTGAGGAGTTCATCGTGGGCGTGGTAGGCGTTCTCCAGTTCGAAGTGCTGGAGCACCGCCTCAAAGCCGAGTACGGCGTGAACATGCTGATGGACCGCCTGCCCTTCCGCTTTGTGCGCTGGATCACCAAGACCCCCAAGCCCGTGGAGGAGCTGAAGATCACCTCCACCTCCGGCCGCGCCTTCGACAGCACCGACCGGGAAGTGCTGCTGTTCGAGAACGACTGGTCCATCCGTCTGGCCTGCGAGAACAACGAAGGCCTGGAGCTGAGCGATACCGCAAGCAGAGGGTAATCGGTAATCCCCTTGAAGCCTCCCTTGTGTAAAGGGAGCCTTCGGAGGAAACAACTCCCGGAGGTATCATCCATGCAGCGCAAGCACAACCATCAGCTGGTGCCGTTGGCAAAAGAACTTCGCGCCGGGATGACGAAAGAAGAACGGCATCTGTGGTACGATTTTCTTCGCAGCTATCCCGTCCGTTTTTCAAGGCAAAAAGTACTGGGGCACTACATAGCCGATTTCTATTGCGCCAAAGCTCATCTGGTGGTAGAGTTGGACGGTTCTCAGCACTATACTGAAGAAAACCTGAGCAAGGATGCAGAGCGCACCCGGTTTTTGGAGAGCTACGGTCTACAGGTGCTCAGAGTGCCCAACTGCGAGATCAGCAAGAATTTCGAAGGCGTATGCCTGACGATCGATGCTGCCGTTCAGCAAGCCTTGCAGCAGCAGGCTCCATAGCCTCTTGTGTGCGCCCCAGCTGTGCACCGGCTGCCGGTGGTCTCCTGCCGCGCAGACAATCCCTCAGCCCCTTCGGGGCAGCTCCCTTTACACAAGGGAGCCTTCGTGTGTGTCCCATAGCGTATCAACCCCATCAGGGTCATACCCTTTAAGTAAGAAAGAAGGAATCCCGCATTATGATCCGTAACAACATCCGCAACATTGCCATCATCGCCCACGTAGACCACGGCAAGACCACCCTCGTTGACGAAATGCTCAAGCAGGGCGGCGTATTCCGCGAGAACCAGCAGGTAGCCGACCGCGTCATGGACTCCGGCGACATTGAGCGTGAGCGCGGCATCACCATCCTTGCCAAGAACACCGCCATCCGCTACGGCGATACCAAGATCAACATCGTGGATACCCCCGGCCACGCCGATTTCGGCGGCGAGGTGGAGCGCGTGCTCAAAATGGTGGACGGCGTGCTCCTGCTGGTGGACAGCTTCGAAGGCCCCATGCCCCAGACCCGCTTCGTGCTCAAGAAGGCTCTCTCCCTCAAGCTGCCCGTGCTGGTGGTGGTCAACAAGATCGACCGTCCCGATGCCCGCTGCAGCGAGGTGATCGACGAGGTGCTGGATCTGTTCATCGAGCTGGGCGCAGACGAATCCGCTCTGGATCGCCCCATCATCTACGCCAGCGCACGCAAGGGCGTTGCCACGCTGGATCTGGACAAGCCCGGCGAAAACCTGAAGCCCCTGTTCGATACCATCCTTGAATACATCCCCGCCCCCGAGGGCGACCCGGAGGGCCCCGCTCAGGCGCAGATCTCCACCATCGACTACAGCGATTATGTAGGCCGCATCGGCATCGGCCGCGTCACCCGCGGCACCCTCCGGGAAGGCATGATGGTGGTCAAGACCAACCACGAGCAGGAGGGCGTGGTCAGCCCCCAGCTCCGTCTGAGCGCACTGTATGTGTTCGACGGCCTCAAGCGCGTGCCCGCCACCGAAGCCTCCATGGGCGATATCGTTGCCATGAGCGGCATCGAGGATCTGAGCATCGGCGATACCGTATGCGCCCCCGATGCCCCCGAACCCCTGCCCTTTGTGCGCATCTCCGAGCCCACTGTGACCATGACCTTCTCCGTCAACAACAGCCCCTTTGCCGGCCGTGAAGGCGAGTATGTGACCAGCCGTCACCTGCGCGCCCGACTGATGCGCGAACTGCAGACCGACGTGTCTCTGCGCGTGAATGAGACCGAGAGCAAGTCGGAGGCCAAGCGGT
>JAZQHO010000185.1:0-7292 GCA_045540635.1 Candidatus Limiplasma sp. | reverse complement strand
TGTTTCGTTAGCGAAGCGTTTTATTCAAAGGATGCTTCATCAAAAAAACAAGCCGGAGGCTCATCCTCCGGCTTGTTTTTTTTACTTATCCAGCCAAAACTCAAGTCGGAGGCCAAGCGGTCTTAGGAAGACAACATGTTTCCCCAACTCCTTGGCTCACAGAACGACATGGCTACGATCCGACTTTGTTTCGTTAGCGAAGCGTTTTATTCAAAGGATGCTTCATCAAAAAAACAAGCCGGAGGCTCATCCTCCGGCTTGTTTTTTTTACTTATCCAGCCAAAACTCAGTTATACACCCGCACCGGCAGCACCAGATACAGGTAGCTCTCGCCCTCCAGCGGGGAGATCACGCAGGGGCTTACGCTGGTGTTCATGCTCAGCGTGCAGCACTCCTCATCCACATTCTTGATCACATCGCTGATATAGCGGCTGTTGAAGGCGATCTCGATCTCCTCGCCCTCCAGATGGGCATCCAGATTCTCCAGCACATCGCCCAGCTCGCTGTTGGAGGTGATCTTCAGATTGCCGTCGGTGGCCTTCATGCGGATCAGGTTGTTCTTGCCTTCCTTGGCCATCAGGCTGGCGCGCTCGATGGCCTCCTGCAGCTCCTTGCGCTTCACGGAAACACGGGTCAGCCAGTTGGCAGGCAGGATCTGCCGGTAGTTGATGTACTCGCCCGCCAGCAGGCTTGTTACCAGCGTGATGTTGCCCACCACCGCCATCATGTGGGTGGTATCGAAGTGGAAGGTGGCCATGGCGTTGTCGTCGGTCATAATGTGGGCGATCTCGGTCATCACCCGGCCGGGCACGATGGCCTTCAGCTCGGTTTTGCCATCGGGCAGGACGAAATCATCGTGGTACACCTGCAGCGCCAGACGGAAGCCGTCCAGACCCACCAGACGCAGCTCGGTGGGGGTCATCTCCATCAGGCAGCCGGTGAGGGCCTGACGGCTCTCCTGCAGCGCAATGGCAAAGGTGACTTTGCTGATCATATCCCTAAGCTTCTTCTGAGGGAAATGCATGGCGTGGGTGCCGATCAGATCCTTCATCTGGGGAAACTCGCCCGATGCCATACCGGTGATGGTGGAACGGCTCTGGCCACAGCGCAGCGTTACCGCCATTTTCTCGTTCATATCGAAGGTAACGGTGCCTTCGGGCAGCTTGCGCACGATCTCGGTGAGCAGTCTGCCGGGCAGCACCACTTCGCCGGGCACGGCTACAGTAGCCTTCACATCCGCTTTGATGGAAAGGCTGCCGTCGGAGCAGAGGATGGAGATACCTTCCTCCTCGGTGCGGATGAGCACGCCCTCCAGGATCTGCATGGCAGGCCGGGAGGAAAGGGCACGGGTGGCATTCACAAGACCGAATACAAGATCCTGCGCAGCGCATTCAAACTTCATGGTGAGACCTCCAACACATACATTCTGTAGTAGTAGTATCGTATATAGTCAGTAGTAGTAGTAGGGCATGTGGAAAACGTGGAAAAGTAGGTTCCGGGCTTTGCTGCCTTGGTTTTCCGGTGAGGAAACAGGTGCCTTCACCGGTGGAAACTGCCATGCGAAACCTGCCGTTCTTTCCACAACGACCCTTGGGGATGGGGAGCATGCCGCCAGCACATGAAGGTATGCCCAGAAAGCACAGGCAAAGCCTGCCAGCCTGCATCCATCCTTTTTTATTTCGCCGCTCAGGCATGTTTTTCCTGCCGCTGGATCCAAAAACCCTCAGACACATAGCGCCTCTTTTCGGGGGCATTCACCCCGAAAAGGAGGGGGTTGAAAGGGACTTTTCCATAGTTTCCATACAATGTGGAAAAACCCGGTTTTGAAAACCAAACCCTGCCCCCAAGGGGCATCTGGCGGGGCATCCACATCCCGCCCACAGCTTTTCCTCTTTTTCGGGGTTACTGGGCGTTCAGCTTGCGCAGCAGCTCGCCCATGGCGGAGATGGCATCCTGCTCGTCGCTGCCGTCGGCGCAGAGCACCACATCGCCGCTTTCCGGCAAAGTCATGCTGAGCAGGCCCAGCATGCTCTTGGCGTTGAGGATCACGTTCTGGGCTTCGATGGTGAAGGTGCAGTCGTACCGGGAGGCCAGCGAGGCGATGCTGGCAGCGCTCTGGCGCTTCATGGGCAGGATGGGAAGAAGATTGACGGATTCGCGGATCATATTGATATACTCCCTTCGGGTGTAGTTTATTCCAGTTCTTCTGCCAGCGCCATCAGCCGCCGCAGCCGGTGATTGACGCCGCTTTTGCCGATGGGCTTTTTCAGGCTCTGCCCCAGCTCCTCCAGGGTGGCGGCAGGCTGGTTGAGCCGCGCGATGGCGATCTCCTGCAGGCCGGGGGGCAGGGCGTTCAGCTGCCCCATCTTCAGCAGCTTTTCGATGGCGGCGATCTGCGCATCGCTGGCATTCATGGATTTCTGCATGTTGGCATTGTCGCAGTTGACGGCGCGGCGCACCTCGCCCAGCACCTGCCGCTTTACCCGCAGCTCTTCGATCTGCATAACGGCCTTGTGTGCGCCGATGGCTGTCAGAAAGGTGATGATCTGCTCGCTCTGCTTGTAGTACAGGTAGCCCTGCTCCTTGCGGTGGCTCTGCTTGATGGGCAGCTCCTGCTTGAGCAGGCATTTGGCAAGGTTGAGGCGCATGGTCTCATCGTGGAAGGGCAGCTCCAGATGGTAGCCCAGCTCCGGGCTGGTGATGGTGCCGTTGCCCAGCATAGCGCCCCGGAGAAAGGCACGCATGCAGCAGCTGCGGCTGAGGGGCAGGTTGGGGCTCATGGAGCGGAGGCTTTCCACGCCGTCCTTTTCGGTAAGCATGTTCATACCGTAGAGGAAAGCAGGGCTGTGCATGGGGCCGAGGGTCAGCACCGCTTTGCGCCGCCCGCCGAAGTGGCTGTTGCTTACATAATGGATCTGGGGCGTAACGCCCAGAGCGCTGTCCATCAGGGTATAGATGCGGCGGGCCACCGCCATGTTTTCGCAGGCAAACTGGATGGCTACCCTGCCCCGTCCCAGCAGATTCAGGCTGCCGATGGCCATAAACAGCGCACTCAGCTCGCTCAGCTGGCAGCAGGGTTTTTCCAGCGCAAGACCGCAAAGCTCCTTTTTGCAGTCGGATGCAAAAGACATGGACGCACGTCCCCCCTGTATGTTCTCTGTAACGGTTATACCGTATTGTAGCGTTTTTCGTAAGGAAAAGTCAATGTTTTCGGGGCAAAATGCGGCAGTTTTTACACTGCAAAATTTCCGCCGCCCAAAACTTTTGCCCCCGCTTTTTCGTCTGATCAATGAATACCGTCGGTATTCCCTTGCAGACCGGTTTGCAAAGAAAGAATAGGGGAGCCTTTGCGCTCCCTGTGTACAGGAGATGCTGTATGAAGCGATCCCTTTCTTTGCTGCTGCTTTTTTTCGCTCTTTTCTGCCCCGGCGCTGCCGCCAAAAGCGAAGATCCGCTCACCCTTACTGCCGGTACGGTCTCCGGCTTTTCGGCGAACCTGATCACCGTGGAGGCTCCCTTTGCGGGAGACATATCCCTTTCTTTGTGCGATGATCGGGGTACCCACCGCACATGGCAGGTGCAGGTGCCTGCGGGTGTTACCCAGCTCCAGTGGGATGGGCTGGGCTTTCACCGGGAGCCGCTGGACAGGGGCGAATATACCCTCACCGGCTTTCTTTGCGGCAAAGATGGCAGCACCGCCTGCGCCGAAGCTGCCGTGACCGTTGGCAAAAGCCGGAGCGGGCTTTTGTTTGCCCTGCCCACGGCAGATGTGCTGTACCTTGACAAGCCCTCTCTCTGGGGCTGCGAGATGCGGATCCACGGCTCCGGCGGGGTGATCGTTGCAGAGATCTGCCCTGCGGGTCAGCCGGAAAACGTGCTGCGCACCCTGCGCAACAAGATCTCCTCCGGCAGTGCCATCACATGGCGCTGGGACGGTAAGCTGGGCGGCAGGGCTGCCGCACCGGGGCAGTATCTGCTGCGCTTCTGGGAGGCGGATACCCCTGCCTATGTGCACGAAGCGCAGGTGGAGGTGCGGGAAGGGCTGCCTGCAACAGAGCCGGTGGCGCTCACCGGCCCCGTTATGCCCCGGGAGGGCATGAGCGATCAGGAGCTGTGGGCGCTGATGCAGCAGCCCTCCGTGGTGGCGGCGCTGCCTGCCCAGACCGATCATCTGGAGATCCGTGCCGAAAAAGGCAAGGGCGAAAAGCTGGGCACGGTGCACGGGCAATCGCAGGGGCTGGAAGTGATGCGTATCGAGGACGGGTACGCCTTCGTGGGCGCGTGGAACCATGAGGACGGCAGCTTTACACAGGGCTGGGTGGAGGTAAAGAAGCTGAAGGTGGTGCATCCCCGGGGCGATTACGGCCTGCTGGTGGATAAAGCCGCCCAGCAGCTGACGGTGTTCTATCGGGGCAGCAGGCTGGGCACAGTGCCTGTCTCCACCGGGCTGGCAGCTGAGAACCGGCTCATCCGGGAAACCGCCGCAGGCTCCTTTTTGACGGTGAGCCGCATCTCTGCCTTTACCGATGCGCAGGGGCTCCGGTTCGATTACGCCATCCGCTACGATGGCGGCAATCTGATCCATCAGCTGGGGTATGAAAAGACCGGCGGCAAGAAGGATCTTTCCCGCCATCAGGCGCAGCTGGGCACCAAGGCCAGCCAGGGCTGCATCCGGGTCTCCAATCAGCCCGGGGAGGGCGGCATCAACGCCTACTGGCTGTATACCCATCTGCCCTACGGCACAAGGGTGATCATACTGGATGACCCACAGCAGCGCAGCCTGCAACGCTTTGCCGCCAATGGGGAGGAAAAGCCCGCAGGTATCGTGCCAGAAGCGCCGCCCCCTCTCAGGGAGGGCGAGGAGGAGGTGCTCATCACCGTGGGCGGGGATGTGGTCATGGGCACCCGGGAGAGCTGGTGGAGCCGGGAGGATGCTTTTCCCGCATACCTTGCCGCCCATGGCACCGGCTATCCCTTCCAACACCTTGCGCCTCTGTTTGGCAGCGATGATATGACCTTCCTCAATCTGGAATGTGTATTGAAAAAAGACGGGGAGGGCGAGGACAGGGAGAAGCTGTACCGCTTCCGGGGGCTGCCGGAGTGGACGGCCTGCCTGACCGGGGCTTCGGTGGAGCAGGTATCCATCGCCAACAACCACCATATCGATTATGGCTCAAAGGGCAGGGAGGCCACCTGTGCTGCGCTGGAGGCCGCCGGGATCGGCTACAGCGGGTTCGAGCGCTTCCACATTCTTGAGAAAAACGGCTGGCGCATCGGCTTTGCCGCCTGCCGGGAGACCGTATACCAGCGGGACAGGAATGTGGTGTACCGGGATATCTATGCTCTGCGTAAGGCGGGCTGCCATGTGGTGGTCTACACCTGCCACTGGGGCAAGGAGTATGCGCCGGAGCACAATCTGTTGCAGGAGCAGATCGCCGCGGCTGCGGCAGCCGCCGGGGCGGATGTGGTCATCGGCGGGCATCCCCATGTGGTGCAGGGGGTGGCTGCGGTGGGGTCTGTGCCGGTGCTCTACAGCCTTGGCAATCTGATGTTCGGCGGCACCATCGAGCTGAGCACCTTTGACGGCATGCTGGCGCAGCTGCGCCTGCGGTTTGATGCGGACGGCTACCGGGGCTGTACGGTCAGGCTGCTGCCGGTGCTCACCAGCGGCCGGGCAGCGGAGGGCATCAACGATTACTGTCCCGTGCCCGCACAGGGAGAGGATGCCCGCCGCATCCTTGAAAAAGTACAGGCGGATACGGCGTTTCCTTTGCTTGAGGAAATGTATTTTCCCCGGAAGGATTGACATTTTTCTTAAGGCCCTGCACAATGGTGGCAGAACCAACGAAAGGGTGTCTGCCTATGAAGAAGCTGCTTTCTCTTATCGTTCTGTTTACCATGCTTTTGTCCGTCTCCGCCTGTGCGCAGGAGTACAACTACCCGGATCTGGCGGCCTATGCGGCCTCTGTCAACAGGCTGGGGGTGGAGTTCGGCGTGCCCACCGTGCTTTGGGATTGCAGCGTGCATGTTGACCGCAAAACGCTGTCCCTCAAAACCCCCGGCTATGTGGAGGCCATCATGGCCCAATACCCGCCGATGATCGGCAACACAGGCGACGATGCGGTCTACGAGCCGGAGGATCCCTTCGATGCCGCCGCCCACATGGGGCCCGGGTTCAATCTGGGCAACACGCTGGATTCCACCAGCTACAACCTGAAGGATGCCGAGGCCGGGAAGAAGGGCTGGATCCTCCAGTGGGGCAAAAAGGGTGCGGACGGGCGAGTGCTGCCCAGCGCCTTTGAGACCGCATGGGGGCAGCCGGAGGTAACGGCGGAGCAGGCGGAGTACATCCTGTCGCTGGGTTTTTCCACCATCCGTGTGCCTGTCACCTGGGCGGAGCATCTGAATGAGGCGGATCAGATCGACCCTCTGTGGATGGATCGGGTGGCGCAGGTGGTGGATCTGTTCCACAGCCGGGGCGCGTATGTCATTTTGAATGTGCATCACGATGGCGGCGCGGATGGCTGGGCAGAGGCCAGTGAGCAGTCCTACAGCAAGTATTCCGGGCGTTTTGCGGAGATCTGGCGGCAGATCGCCCAGCGGTTTGCCGCCTATGACGAGCGGCTGCTGTTTGAGGGCATCAATGAGATGCTGGATGCGCAGAACAACTGGAACACCCCCTCCCCGGAGGCTGCCCGGTGGCACAATGCGTGGAACAAGCTGTTTGTGGATACCGTGCGCAGCACCGGCGGCAACAACCAGACCCGCAACCTGCTGCTGATGACCTATTCCGGCGGCGGCTCGGAGACCAATTTTACCTCCCTCAGCCTGCCGGAGGGGGATGAGCATCTGATGATCACCGTACACAACTACGATCCGCAGGCCTTTACGTGGACCAACGCCACATGGACCACCATGACCGCCCGCTGGGACGAAGCCGTCCACGGGGCTGCGCTGCGCAAGTCCTTTGAGGTGTACAGCAGGTATTCGAAGCTGTACGGCGTGCCTGTGGTGCTGGGCGAGTACAATGCGGATCCGAAGCTGTATAAGGATTATGACAAGTGATGATGACTGCGCCGACAGCTCCCTCTTTAGAGGGCACCGGAGGGAAGCGCGTGCCCAGTAGGCACGGCATAGCCTCCCCTGTGTAAGGGGAGGTGGCGCGGAGCGCCGGAGGGGTTGTACGCCCCGCGGGAAGCCAACCCGCAGTTCCGCTGCGAGCAACAGGGTGGGGCTCCGCGCCCCACACCTGCGGTTACTCTTTTGACGCAAAAGAGTAACCAGAAAACAGC
>JAZQHO010000184.1:0-14947 GCA_045540635.1 Candidatus Limiplasma sp. | reverse complement strand
GGCGCGAAGGAGGGCTGTGCCTCCAAGGTGGCGCTCTCCGCAGGCCTTGCGGTGGAAGCGGCCTGCCTGGCCATGGAGGGCGGCGGCATCCACGCCCAGGACGGCATCCTGGATGAGAGCTTCGACCGCCTCATCGCCCACCTGGGCGAACTGGTCTGCGTCGGCATGGGCGGCACCAACGACACCATCGTACACATCATGAAGGACGAAAAGGTCCGTCGGCCCAACTGCTGAGCCGGGCAGCGTGACACTGCAAAACGGCGACACACAGGCGGCCTCCAGCAGGGCAACCCTTGCAAGGGCCTGCCTTTGGTTTTCAAAGCCCTTTTATTCCGCACAGATCTGTGATATGATATAGCCAACACATGAAACGAGGTGCTTCCCATGGCCAAGCTTTACTACCGTTACGGAGCGATGGGCTCCAGCAAGACCGCCAACGCCATCATGGTGCGCCACAACTATCTGGAGCGCGGGCAGCATGTGCTCATGCTCAAGCCCCGTCTGGATAACCGGGACGGCGCCACCACCATCGCCAGCCGTTGCGGTCTCCACTGCGAGTGCGCCTATATTGAGGATCTCGCCAGCTACGATGTAAAGCAATACGACTGCCTGATCATCGATGAAGCCCAGTTCCTGACCAAAGCACAGGTGGAAGCCCTTGTGCATGTGGTGGATGTGGAGCGTGTGCCCGTGATCGCCTACGGTCTGCGTGCCGATTTTCAGGGCAACCTGTTCGAGGGCAGCCAGTGGCTGCTGGCATGGGCCGATACCATCGAAGAGGTAAAAACCATCTGCTGGTGCGGCAAAAAAGCCATCTGCAATGCCCGTGTATCCGGCGGCAAGGTGGTCAAGGAAGGCGAGCAGGTAATGCTGGGCGGTAACGAGAGCTATGTGAGCCTGTGCCGCAAACACTGGGCCGAAGGCAAGCTGAAGCCGGAAGCCTGATGACATCAAAAGAGAGCATCTGCATTGGGCGTGCATCTGCCAAAAACGCTCCTCCCCAACCGAACGGAACAGTCCATTTCAAAAGCGAGCCTCCTGTTTTTCAGACAGGAGGCTCGCTTTTGAAAACCCATAGTGTAGTTGACATACCCAGATCTTTATTTGAATTGCTGCATAACATCACAACAGCAGTTCTCCGAAGGCATTTCGATCTGCCCGGTCCTTTGCGCATACGCAACGATGACCGAGTACATCCCCAAAAACAGATTCTGGCACATGCGGTCTGCATCATCGCTCAAATGCTTGGGAAACAGTTTTTTGTACCCCTCAACAAAGGTACAAACAGCAGCGGTATACTTCTCCATATGCGGCTTCAGATACGTTTCCACGATCCTGTTGAAGCTTTCTGTCTGCTCCATGGTAAACACGGGGCATGTTACAAAAAAGCTGCCATCCGCCCGTTTATTGATATACCCTTCTCGGATGGCATTTGCAAGGGAGTCGATATCATCGGTTCTGCCATCAAACAGAATATCCTGGCACACATTGATATAGTTATCATACATCATCGGCCGGAACACAATGCCGCCAATGGCATCGTATGATGTATGCGAAAAGCTGCCGCGGCTTCCCAGATTACCGCTGTGCTGCACCCCGATGCCTGTCCTCTTGTGTTTGCCGGTCTCCATGTTTCCAATGTAAGACCACCTGTTACCGTCAAATCTCTTTTTGAACCACGGATACGGAAGCTGGCAGTATTTTTTGCTTACATACGAAAACGCCAGCACGCCGAACAAATAATACAGATCCGTTTCGCTCTTTCCGGCTTTGTAAAAATCCAGCGCCATCGCCTGCCTTGAGATGTTCTGCAAGGCCGTAAGAAGCTCATCCATCATAGGCAACAATGCTTTTTCGGCATTTTCTTCACAGTAAATGCCATATTTGTCCGACCAGATCAAAAAATCGGTTTGATATTTCCCTTTGGCTGCCTCGACCATCGCCTCGTATTTCAGCAGGTGGCGGATCCTGTCCTCGATATAATAAGCCGGCACTCCGCAAAGCTTTGCCAATTCTTCAACCGTGCAGGGCTTCTCGTAGGAATGGTACAGAATATTCTGCGACAGCGCATCGTCGATATAGATGGAGGGAAAAGGCTTTCGGTTTCCGTCATAATCACCGTTTCCGTAAATACCTATGTGCATCCGAACAGGATAGAGCGCGGTTTCGTTCATATCTTCAAACTCCTTTTTCAGCTTTTTCCGCCCTGCCGAAAGCCTCCATGAAACCGTTCCCTCCGGTATATTCAGCTTGGCGGCGATCTCTTTGGTGGAAAGCCCCTCATAATAGTAAAGAACGATGATGCTGCGGTACATCTCAGACAGCATTGCGGTCTTGGTTCGAAGAAAATCGTATGTTTCTTCGATTTCATCCCCGTCTGTCACCGCCGGTGGGATGTGATCGGGAACATCGTAAAAATACAATGCCCGTTCTTTGCCCATGGAGCGGCGGAAGGACTTTGCCACATTGTTCGCAACGCCCCATAACCAAGGTTCGAACCTGCTCTCATCCCTGAGCTTCGGCAACGCGCGTATCGCCGTAAGCAATATTTCCTGCGAAAGCTCGTCAGCCTCATCGCAGGTATATGTACGGTTAGCAGCAAATCCATAAACCTTCTCAATGTAATCTTCAAGGATCTCCGGCTTCATCATTCTCACCTGCCTTTCACCTATAAAGTGTCGCAAACAGGAGTTTCATTGGGTGGCGGTATAGAAATTCGAAAACTTCTCTGTTTGCTTCTTCGGGGCAGACCATGCGCATATCCCGCTCCATCAGCGAAAAGACGAGCATCCAAAGTCAGGATGCTCGTCTTTCCGCAATGGACAGATCGTTTCCAAAGCAACTTCCGCAGCCGCTCTCTTTATTTGTCCTCAGCCGCCCACAGAATACCGTCCCTGTTCCATTTGATAATGTTCTCATAGCCCAGTTTGGCATACCAGTGGTCAATATGGGTATAGTGGATGTAGGAGGCGTGGAAGCCGTTCTGCTTTAAATACTCGGTGGCCAGCTGCACCATCCTGAGCCCGATGCCGTGGCCCCGGCGCTGCGGAATGGTGCCAACACACCCCGGGCCGCTGATGTGCAGCCCCTGATGCCAGCCCATATCATCCAGACAGCAGAAGCTGACGATCCTGCCATCCTCAAAGGCGCAGAACACCAGAGCGTCGTCACCGAAATACTGCACCCAGTCCTCATCCACCAGCGCGACCGCCTGCCGCAGCTCCTCTCCCCTGCCCTCCGCAATGCCAAAGGTGATCCCCTCCGGACAAGGAACAGAAACCGCATTCACATCGAAACCGCCCAGCAGCATCAGCTGCTCGGTAAATACCTCCTCAGGCGATATGGAGCGGATATGCTCCGCCTCAAAAAAGCCGGGGTGCATGCTCTCAAACAAAGCCTTATATTGCATTGGTATTCCTCCGTTGTGCTGCCAGATCAGGTTCCGTTCATGCGTACCCGGAGCCGTTCCACAGCATCCAGATAGGCCTTGGGCGGCTCTGCCTCAAAGTGCAGGCGCTCACCGGTTCGGGGGTGGGTAAAATCCAGCGTGTAGGCATGGAGCATCAGCCTTGGCACCCGTACCCCGCCCTTGCTGAGCCCGTACAGCGGATCCCCTGCCAGCGGATGATGGATGCTCTGCATGTGCACACGGATCTGATGGGTGCGCCCCGTCAGGATATGCACATTGAGCAGTGCAGCATCCCGCAGGTTCTCCACCAGTGTCCAGTGGGTGAGCGCCTCCCGACCCTCCGGATCCACCGCCATTTTCTTGCGATCTTTTTTGGAGCGCCCCAGCGGCTTGTCGATTTCGCCTTCCTCAGCTTTCATGGTACCCTCCACCACCGCAAGGTAGTGCTTTTCCATACTGCGTTCGCTCAGCTGGCGGGAAAGGCTCTCGTGAGCCATATCATTCTTTGCCACCATCATCACGCCGCTGGTGTCCTTATCCAGCCGGTGCACAATACCCGGGCGCTTGACGCCTCCGATGCCGCTGAGGCTGTCCATGGCATAGAGCAGGGCATTGACCAGCGTGCCGCTTTCGTTGCCGGCAGCGGGATGCACCACCATGCCGCAGGGCTTGTCCACCACCGCCACATCCTCATCCTCATACAGGATGGTAATGGGGATGTTCTCCTTTTCCACGGTGGATTCCACCGCATCGGGAATGGTGAATACCACTTGATCGCCAGCCTTTACCCCATAGCCGGCCTTTACCACGGGTTTACCGTTGACTGTGCACAACCCGTCTGCGATCCAGCGGGCAGCCTGCGAACGGCTCGCATCGCCCTCCAGCGATACCAGCACATCCAGCCGCATATCAATCAGCGCTGTTTTCTCGATCTTTTGCATTCTTCTCTCTCCAATCCTGCGGTCTCAGCAGCAGGCTGAACATCAGCAGCGCCACGCCGAAACAGACAGCCACATCGGCTATATTGCACACAAACCACGGTAAAAAGGGAAAATAGAGCATATCCACCACATATCCCTGCACCAGCCGCTCCAGATAATTTCCTGCAAAGCCGCCCAGCACAAGCCCCATGGCAAAGCGGATGTAGCCGGTACTGTGATATTTGCGGAGCATGAGCCAGCACAGCAGCAGCGCAAGGATCGGCAGCACCAACAAAGCAATTTTGTTGCCCTGCAGCAGCCCCAGCGCAATGCCGCGGTTATGGCTCAGCTGCAATGCCAGAAGCCCGGGCAGAACAACGATCCTCTCCCCTGTAAGCAATCCCTGTGCCAGATGCTTGATCCACAGATCGACCCCCAGCACAAAGGCGGCTGTCACTACCGTAAGCAGCATGGTCGTCCTCCTCTATTTCATGCCGTTTTGAACCACTTGCATCATATCCTCCAGCAGCTCCCCGATCAACGGCAGGTTATGTCGCGCCAGATCCTGCAAGATCAGGATCAGAATAGCCCCAAGTACCGTAAAGCCTATGGCCATGCCCACCCCTCTGGCGATGCCGGAGAGGAAGCTGGTTACAAACAGCTTGCGCCTGTCCTCCACAAAACGCAGGTAATCGGCAAGGCGCAAACGTTCCATCTCATCCAGCCAGCGGGACAATCGTTCCTCTGCCATGGATCGTCTGTTGTTATCCCCGCCGCCGACAGGCTCCTGCTCCCTGCCCGGCCGGGATCGTTGTGTGCTGCTGCTCATCCTCCATCACCCCTGGTTTAGTATGGGCGCAGCCACGAACACTATCATAGCAAAAAACCCCTTCCGATGCAAATCGGAAGGGGTTTTTGCAGCTTGGCTCAAGATTAAATGATCTCGATCAGGCACATCTCGGCAGCATCGCCGCGACGGGGCCCAAGCTTGTAAATGCGGGTGTAACCACCGGCGCACTTCTTTTCTTCGTTGCGAGCCTTGAACTTGGGGCCGATCTCGCGGAAGAGCTTCTCAACGACGGGATACTTCACGTCCTTGGTGCGCTCCTTCCAGTCAGCCTTGTCCTCGTCGGCGCGCTGCACATCCTTGAGCTCGTACAGGTAGCTCATGATGATGCGGCGGGCATGCAGCTTGCTGGGAGCATCGTTGATGGCTTCGATGGTCATCAGCTGGCCCTTATCGTTGTGGGTCTCCTTGGTAACGGTAACGGTATTGTCGCACTCCTGCACGGCCAGAGTGATCAGACGCTCAGCAGCACGGCGGACTTCCTTGGCGCGAGCCTCGGTGGTCTCGATGCGGCCATACCAGATCAGGTTGGTCACCTGATTACGGATCAACGCCTTACGCTGGTCGGCGGTACGACCCAATTTGCGTTGTGCCATGGTTTTTCTCCTCCTTTGAAGGATATCTCAATTCGTTCGTTATTCGTCGCTGGGACGCAGAGCCAGACCCAGACCGGCCAGCTTCTGCTCCACTTCTTCCAGGCTCTTGCGGCCGAGGTTGCGGACCTTCATCATGTCCTCCTGGTTGCGCTGTACCAGCTCGCCGATGGTATTGATGCCCGCGCGCTTCAAGCAGTTGTAGGCGCGAACGCTCAGATCCAGCTCTTCGATGGTCATATCCAGCGCCTGACCCTTCTTGTCATCCTCCTGATCGGCGAAGGTGACGGAAGCCACCTGATCGGTCAGGCCAACGAAGAGAGTCAGATGCTCGGTGAGGATCTTGGCGGCAAGGCTGATGGCTTCATCAGGCTGCACGCTGCCGTCGGTCCACACTTCCAAGGTCAGCTTGTCGTAGTCCGTGATCTGACCCACGCGGGTATCGGTCACGGTGTAGTTGACCTTCTTGATGGGAGTGAAAATGGAGTCGATCGGGATCACACCGATGGGCATGTTGGGGTACTTGTTCTTATCGGCACTGACGTAGCCGCGGCCCTTGTCCACGGTCAGCGTCATTACCAGATGCGCATCCTCGTTCAGGGTGGCGATATGGGCTTCGGGATCGACGAATTCAAGCTCGTCGTCGGTCTTGATGTCCTTCGCCTTCACCTCGGCCGGGCCCGTTACATCAATGGTAACGGTCTTGGGCTGGTCCACATACAGCTTGGCAGAGAGAGCCTTCAGGTTCAGGATCAGCTCGGCCACATCCTCGGTAACACCGGGAACGGTGGAGAACTCATGCTGAACGCCCTCAATCTGAATGCTGGTGACTGCTACGCCGGGCAGCGAGCTAAGCAGCACTCGGCGCAGCGCATTGCCCACAGTGTAGCCAAAGCCGCGCTCCAAGGGCTCGATCACAAAACGGCCATAGGCGCCGTCCTGGCTGAGCTCCTCGCATTCGATACGCGCTTTTTCGATTTCGATCATTCGGATTACCCTCCTGTCTTATGCCACTTGGTCGAGGGAGTAAGGCCGCTTATTAACGAGAGTAGAACTCAACGATCATGTTCTCCTGCAGGGACAGGTCAACATCATCGCGGGCGGGCAGAGCGCTTACAGTAGCGGTCAGGTTGGCGGCGTCGGTGGTGAGCCACTGGGGAACCACGCGGCTGATGCCTTCCTTCACGATCTGGAAGTGCGCCATGTCCTTACGGGTAGAACGGACGGAGATCACATCGCCCACCTTGCAGGTGTAGGAGGGGATGTCCACCTTCTTGCCGTTAACGGTCATCAGACCATGGCAAACGAACTGACGGCCCTGGGCACGGCTGGAAGCCAGACCGCTGCGGTACACAACGTTGTCCAGGCGGAGCTCCAGCAGCTGGAGCAGGTTCTCGCCGGTGATGCCCTTCATGCCGGTGGCACGAACGAAGGTGCGCTTGAACTGGCCTTCCATCAGGCCGTAAGCGCGGCGGGCCTTCTGCTTTTCACGCAGCTGCAGGCCATATTCGCTGGCCTTGCGCTGACGAGCCTGACCGTGCTGACCCGGAGGGGTAGGACGGTTCTGTACCGCACACTTGGTGGAGAAGCACTTCTCACCCTTCAGGAAGAGCTTGGTGCCCTCGCGGCGGCACATACGGCATACGGAATCGGTATATCTTGCCATTTTCTTGTACCTCCTCGATTACTTACACTCTTCTACGCTTGGGCGGACGGCAGCCATTGTGCGGGATGGGTGTAACGTCTTTGATCATGTTAACTTCCAGACCGGCAGCCTGCAGGCTACGGATGGCGGCTTCACGGCCGGAACCGGGGCCCTTCACGTAGACTTCGACGGTCTTGAGGCCATACTCCATAGCGGCCTTGGCAGCGGTTTCGGCGGCCATCTGGGCGGCGAAGGGAGTAGACTTCTTGCTACCACGGAAACCGAGGCCGCCGGCGCTGGCCCAGCTGAGGGCGTTGCCGTTGGTGTCGGTCAGGGTAACGATGGTGTTGTTAAAGGAAGAACGGATATGCGCGGCGCCACGCTCGACGAGCTTCTTCTCACGGCGCTTGCGCGTAACCTTCTTAAGCTTCTGCTTAGGTGCCATGTTGTTCACTCCTCCATGCTACATCAGCAATGTTGATAGTCAGTTGGCAATCGGATTACTTAGCCTTCTTCTTGCCGGCGATGGTGCGCTTGGGGCCCTTGCGGGTGCGCGCATTGTTCTTGGTGTTCTGGCCGCGGACAGGCAGGTTACGACGGTGACGGACACCGCGGTAGCAGCCGATTTCCACCAGACGCTTGATGTTCAGGGAAACCTCACGACGGAGATCACCTTCCACCTTGACGTTGTGCTCGATGTAGTCACGGAGCTTGCTGACTTCGTTTTCGGTCAGATCCTTGACGCGGGTATCGGGATTGATCTCGGTGTTGGCCAGGATTTCCTTGGAAGTAGCCAGGCCGATACCGAAGATGTAAGTCAGACCGATCTCCACACGCTTTTCTCTGGGCAGGTCAACGCCCGCAATACGTGCCATTTGGTTACACCTCCATAGTATGTGCTCTCTTGAGCCAAGGGTCTCTTGTAGTTGGCCGTGTAAGCGTAGAGTAAGCTGAGCACAGCCCAAGACCCCGCACAGCTTGAAGCTGCGCTTTGTCAATGATGATGTTTCTGCATAGCCCATGGTCACAGGTGCGGGTTAAGCGCCTATGCAGCCGCCCATGGCTCCACGCATACTCCAACTTTTGAAGTATAACATGCCTAATTGCAACTTGTAAAGAGCTTTTTTGGATTTCTTCAAAAGAATTTTTCCAATAAACAGAAAAACACCGCCAAGCTCGCACTCGGCGGTGTTTCGTGTATGAACCCAGTCTGACGGCCGGTTTTGCCGGCCTGCCAAGCCTGCATCAGCCCTGCTTCTGCTTATGCTTGGGGTTCTCGCAGATGACCATCACGCGACCCTTGCGCTTGATGATCTTGCACTTCTCACAGATGGGCTTCACAGAGGGACGTACCTTCATGACGGTTTCCTCCTTTTCCGATAGGTGATCAGGGGCTGAGCCCTTAGTTCTTGCTGCGCCAGGTGATTCTACCGCGGGTCAGATCATAGGGCGAAAGCTCCACGGTCACTTTGTCACCGGGATAGATGCGGATGAAGTTCATGCGCATCTTGCCGGAAATCTGTGCCATGATCATGTGCCCGCCGGGAAGCTCCACCTTGAAATTTGCGTTGGGAAGCGCCTCAGTAACGGTGCCTTCCATTTCGATGACATCACTCTTAGACAAACGCGCAATCCTCCTTCTGCTGCGTTACGGCACTGTAGGTGCCCTGGGTTTCCTGTTGATACGCATCCCACACTGCCTTGAGCTGCTTGCGGATATCGCTGTCTGCGATAGGGCCGCCGCTGCCGCCTTTGCCGGAGACCGCAATGGTCAGCGGGTAGGCACGCAGATGCAGGATGTTCTTACGCTTGGGTTTTTGCAACGTGCGGGTATGGCCGTCGATCACCGTAACGGTACGGTCATCGAGCAACTGGTACACCGCGCAGATGCTTCCGGCGTCGTGGCCCTGTGTTACCAGCACCACACGTCCGGGTTCTGCAATGTTCGCTTTCACTCTGCATCCTCCGTCAGCACATAGCCGGGGAAGGTAAGCAGCTCGGGAAGGCCCTTCTCGTTGATGGCCAGCGTATGCTCATAATGAGAGCAGATGCTGCCGTCGTCGGTCACGATGGTCCAGCCGTCATCCAGCTGGGAGACCCGATAGCCGCCCATAGCGATCATGGGCTCGATGGCAATGGTCATACCGGCACGGAGCCGTACGCCATGTCCGGGTCTGCCAAAGTTGGGGATGCTGGGATCCTCGTGCATATTCCGTCCGATGCCGTGACCCGTCAGGTCGCGGATGACGCCGTAGCCGAAGCTTTCGGCGTGCTGCTGGACGGCATGACCGATATCCCCGATGTGAGCGCCGTTCAGCGAAGCGCGTGCGCCTTTGAAGAAGCACTGCTCCGTCACGTCGATCAGCTGCCGGGCTTCGGCAGAGATGGCACCAACGCCCACGGTGAATGCGCTGTCCGCCTGCCAGCCGTCAAGGATCAGGCCGCAGTCGATGGAGAGCACATCGCCTTCCTTGAGGATCACGTCATCCGCAGGGATGCCGTGCACTACCTCGTCGTTTACAGAAGCACAGATGCTTGCCGGATAACCCTGATAATCCAGAAAAGAGGGAATAGCCTTGTGCTTGCGGATCATCTGCTCCGCATACACATCCAGCTCGGTGGTGCTCATGCCGGGCTTTACGGCTTCCCGGAGGCGGCAAAGCACCTCGTAGAGGAGGCCGCCCGCTTTGCGCATGCACTGGAGCTGTTCCGCATTTTTCAGATAGATCATCGGCTTGCCTCAAGAGCGGCCAGAACTGCAGCAGTTACCGCTTCCGGAGCATCATCCGCATTCACGGAACGCAGCAGGCCGGCATTCTGATAGAAATCGATCAGAGGAGCCGTCTTGGCGTGATACACCTTCAGTCGGTTCAGTACCGTTTCGGCCTTGTCGTCATCACGCTGGATCAGCGTGGTGCCGTCCACCTTACAGGTGGTTTCGTCGCCAAGGTAATCCACATGGTAGGGAGCACCGCACTGGGGGCACACCCGACGACCGCTCAGGCGCTTTACCAGCACCTCATCGGCTACGGAGAGATCCACTACAGCGTCGATCTTGGCAATGCCGGAAAGGGCCTCTGCCTGCTCAACGGTACGGGGGAAACCATCCAGAATGTAGCCGCCCTGGCAATCGTCCATGGCCAGACGTTCCTTTACGATGGCAATGACCACCTCATCGGGAACCAGCTGACCGGCGTCCATGTAGGTCTTGGCTTTCAAACCCGTCTCGGTCTGGTTGGCAATGGCAGAGCGAAGCATGTCGCCCGTGGAAATCTGAGGAATGCTCAGCTTATCACAGATCAGCTTGGCCTGCGTGCCCTTGCCTGCACCGGGAGGGCCCAGAAAAATAATGTTCATGTTACCGCAACCTCCTTCTTACACAGCTGCGTATCGGGGGATGATACGGATGAATGCCGCCGGCCCGGGCCGGCTGATGATACCACATTCAGTAGCCTGTGCCAAACTCGTACCGGCGGCTTGTTTCATCCTTGCGCCATCATCAGGACAGCGTATCGTAGTTGCGGGCAACCAGCATGTCGTCCAGCTGACGCTTGGTTTCCAGAGCAACGCTGACGGCGATCAACATGCTGCTGGCTGCGAAAGGAATCGGAACCTGAGCAGCCTCAGTGATGATGTTGGGGATCGTAGCCAGCACAGCCAGGAACAGAGCGGCAAACAGGACCAGACGGCTGTTGATGCGCTTGAGGTAATCCGCAGTGGGCTTACCGGGGCGCACAGAGGGGATCGCGCCGCCCTGCTGCTGAATATTCTTGGCCATCTCATCCGGCTGGAAGGAGATGGAAGAATAGAAGTAGGTGAAGGCAACGATCAGCAGAGCGCAAATGATCATGTACAGGGGAGAAGTTGCGCTCATGTTGGCGGACCACCACTTGGCCAGACCGCCGTTGGGGGCGACCAGCTGGATGATGGTGGCGGGGAACGCCATGAAGGAGTAAGCGAAGATCAGCGGCAGCACGCCCACGCTGACAACCTTCAGCGGGATGATGCTGTTCTGGCCACCGTACATCTTGCGGCCGGAAACGCGCTTCGCATAGTTGACATTGATGCGGCGAACGCCCATGTCGATGAAAGTGACCACGAAGATGATCACCACAGCCAGCAGCAGCACGCCCACAAACTTGAGCCAGTTGCCCACGGTGGGAGCCTGGATGGCGGTGAGGAACAGGCTGCTGTAGCCATTGAACAGGTTGGAGACAATGCCGACGAAGATCAGCAGGGAGATACCGTTGCCGATGCCCTTTTCGGTGATGCGCTCACCCATCCACATAGCCAGCGCAGTACCGGCAGCCATGCTGATGCCCACCAGAACGGTGTTATACCAGCCGGCCTTCACGTAGCCCAGGCTGCTTACCAGACCGATGGCCTGGATCACAGCGAGAGCAACGGTCACATAGCGGGTGATCTGCGCGATCTTCTTCTGACCGTCGGGGCCGCTCTTCTGCATACGCTCCAGAGCGGGGATGGCGATGGTCAGCAGCTGCATGATGATGGAGCTGTTGATGTAGGGGCTAACACCCATGGCCATGATGGTCATCTGGGAGAAAGCGTTACCGGTCATCATGTTCATCAACTGCAGCATGGGCAGGGTGGTTTCACCCAGACCCAGCTTGGCATAGTCCACGCCGGGAGCGGGAATAACGCTCACCAGACGGAAGAGGACCAGCATTGCGAAGGTATAGATCAGCTTCTTACGGATGTCGTTTACCTTCCAGACATTGCGAAGAGATTGCCATACACTGACCTTGTTGGTAGCGTTCTTAGCCATCTTACTTCACCTCGGCTTTCCCGCCGACCGCCTCGATCTTTTCCTTGGCAGACTCGGTGAACTTCGCGGCCTCAACGGTGAGCTTCTTGGTGAGCTCGCCATTGCCCAGAATCTTCACACCGTCCATGGTCTTCTTAATGATACCGGCAGCCTTGAGCAGCTCGGCGTTCACCACAGTACCTTCGGTGAACACTTCCAGCTGGCCAACATTCACCTCAGCATATTCCAGACGGAAGATGTTGGTGAAGCCCTTCTTGGGGACGCGACGGTACAGGGGCATCTGGCCGCCCTCGAAGCCGGGACGCTTGCCGCCGCCGGAGCGGGCCTTGGCGCCCTTGTGACCCTTACCGGAGGTCTTACCCAGACCGGAGCCAACGCCTCGACCGAGACGCTTGCCAGCGGTGGTGGAACCTGCGGCGGGTGCCAACTCGTGCAGTTTCATTTGGGTTCCCTCCTTAGTCGTTGATTTCCTTAACGTCGATCATGTGCTTTACACGGAAGATCTGGCCGCGGATGCAGGCGTTGTCTTCCTTGACCACGGTCTGGCCGATCTTACGCAGACCCAGCGCAGCTACGGTGTCCTTGTGGACCTGGAGGCAGGCGATGGGAGACTTCTTGAGAGTGATCTGCAGTTTCATCTTCATCGTCCTCCTTAGCCCAGAATCTCTTCCACGGACTTGCCGCGGAGCTTGGCAACCTGCTCGGCGCTGCGCAGCTGCTTCAGAGCCTCGATGGTGGCCTTGACCATGTTGATCTTGTTGTTGGAGCCGTAGCTCTTGGTGCGGATATCCTTCACGCCGGAGAGCTCCAGCACGGCGCGGGCAGCGCCGCCGGCGATAACACCGGTACCTTCGGGAGCGGGCAGCAGAGTCACCTTGCTGGTGCCGAAGCCGGCCTTGCTCTCGTGAGGAATGGAAGTACCAACCAGGGGAACGTTGACCAGATGCTTCTTGGCATCTTCGGTGCCCTTACGGATGGCTTCGGTGATTTCCACAGCCTTACCCATGCCGGCGCCAACGCGGCCCTTTTCATCACCAACGACTACCAGCGCGGAGAAACGGAAGTTCTTACCGCCCTTAACAGTCTTGGAAACACGGTTTACAGCAACGAGTCTCTCTTTGAACTCGCTGTCCTGTGCCTGTCGTTGCATGCGTTCGTCCTCCTTCTTAGAATTCGAGTCCGGCTTCGCGGGCGCCGGCAGCCAGCTCGGCCACACGGCCGGTGTACACATAGCCGCCGCGGTCGAAGACGACCTTCTTGATGCCCGCATCGGACGCACGCTCGGCGATCAGCTTGCCGACGATCTTGGCAGCGCCCTTCTTGTCGGTATCCTGGATCTGAGCCATCACGTCCTTCTCCTGGGTGGAGGCGGCCGCGAGGGTAACGCCCTTGGTATCATCAATGATCTGGGCGTAGATGTTGTTCAGGCTGCGGTATACGCACAGACGCGGCATTTCGGGGGTGCCGCTGATCTTCTTGCGTACACGGGCATGACGGATCTTACGGTCCGTGTTGCGGTCACGCGTTTTAAACATTTGCGTTCAATCCCCTTTCGATTACTTACCGGTCTTGCCTTCCTTGCGGCGGATAACCTCGTCCTCGTACTTGATGCCCTTGCCCAGATAGGGTTCAGGCTTACGAATGGCGCGGATATCGGCGGCAAGGTTGCCAACCTGCTGCTTGTTGATGCCCTTGACGACGATCTTGGTCTGCTCAGGGGTCTCAAAAGTGATGTTTTCGGGAGCGTCCAGAATGACGGGGTGGGAGAAACCGATGTTGATGGTCAGCTTCTTGCCGCCCTCGGCCTGAGCGCGATAACCGGTACCAACCAGCACCAGGGTCTTCTGGAAGCCCTCGGTAACGCCAACAACCATGTTGTTGATCAGGCTGCGGTACAGGCCGTGCATAGCGCGGTGGGGCTTAGCGTCGCTGGGACGCTCCACATAGATCACGCCGGCTTCCTGCTTCAGGGTGATGTCGCGATTGACCGCCTGGGTCAGCTCGCCCTTGGGGCCCTTCACCGTTACGGTGTTATCGTCGCCCACAGTCACCGTCACGCCAGCGGGAACCGTGATCGGAAGTTTTCCGATTCGAGACATTGTCTTACACCTCCATTGCGTGTCGGATTACCAGATGTAGGCGAGCACTTCGCCGCCGATGTTTTCCTTGCGGGCTTCCTTATCAGTCATCAGACCCTTAGAGGTAGAGACGATAGCGATACCCAGACCGCCCAGAACCTTGGGCAGCTCTTCGGAGCGAGCATACACGCGCAGACCGGGCTTGGAAATACGCTTCAGGCCTGCGATAACGGGCTGCTGCTTGCCGTTGACATACTTGAGGACGATCTTGATGGAGCCCTGGGGGCCGTCATCGATAAAGTCCACAGACTTGACATAACCTTCCGCCAAGAGGATCTTGGCGATCGCCTTCTTGGTGTTGCTGGCGGGCAGAACGACTACGTCGTGCTTCGCGATCTGCGCATTGCGGATGCGAGTCAGCATATCGGCGATGGGATCATTCACAACCATGTTAGAACCTCCTTCCGTTCTTTACCCGCTTACCAACTGGCCTTGCGGACACCGGGGATCTGGCCCTTGTAAGCCAGCTCTCTGAAGCAGATACGGCAGATGCCGTACTTGCGCAGCACGGAGTGCGGACGGCCGCACAGACGGCAGCGCGTGTAAGCGCGAGTAGAGAACTTGGGCTCACGAGCCTGCTTGATTTTCATGCTAGTCTTGGCCACTGTT
>JAZQHO010000183.1:0-2963 GCA_045540635.1 Candidatus Limiplasma sp. | reverse complement strand
ATGGTGTTCATCCCCGATCCCGACACCGCTGTTGTGGATCCCTTCTGCACCATCCCCACCCTGTCCATGACCGGCAACGCCATGATCATCGACAGCCCCGAGAACCGTCCTCTGCCGCAGTACCCCCGCAACATCGTGCTGGCTGCCGAGCAGTATATGCGCGATCTGGGCGTGGCCGATACCATGTACATCCTGCCCGAGTTCGAGTTCTATCTCTTCGATGAGGTAAACTGGGATGTGCAGGGCAACAACATCGGCGTTGCGCTGGATACCAGGCAGTCCTACTGGAACAGCGCCACCGAGGGCAAGGGCGTGGTCGTGCCCAAGCAGAAGAACTACCACATTGCCAAGCCCTTCGATGATACCTACGAGTGCCGCAGCGAGATGGTCATGCTCATGAGGGATGCGGGTATCGATATCAACTACCATCACCCCGAGGTTGCCGCCTCCGGTCAGTTTGAGATCGAGCCCCAGCTGGGCGTGATGTCCAGGATGGCCGATGCAACCATGTGGATCAAGTACATCATCCACAACACCGCCCTCAAGTACGGCAAGAGCGCCACCTTCATGCCCAAGCCCGTGTATGGCGAGGCCGGCAACGGCATGCATGTGCATATGCTGCTTATGAAGGACGGTCAGCCCGTATTCGCCGGCAACGACGACGATTACGCCAAGCTCAGCAAGGAAGCCCACTACTTTATGGGCGGCCTGCTCAAGCACATCAATTCCCTGTGCGCCCTCACTAACCCCAGCACCAATTCCTTCAAGCGTCTGGTGCCCGGCTTTGAGGCTCCCGTCACCGTGGGCTACGCCACCTCCAACCGCAGTGCCGTTATCCGCATTCCTGCCTACGCCAAGAGTGCCGACCGCCGCCGCTTTGAGCTGCGCAACCCTGATGCCACCTGTAACCCCTACTTCTGCTATGCCGCCATCCTGATGGCCGGTCTGGACGGCATCAAGAACAAGATCGATCCTCACGCCGAAGGCTGGGGCCCCTACGATGTGAACCTCTACCACCTGAGCGATGAGGAAAAGGCCAAGCTGAAGCATCTGCCCACCCGTCTGGAGGATGCGCTGGATGCACTGGAGCAGGATCACGACTACCTGACTGCCGGCGGTGTGTTCCCCGAAGCACTGCTGAAGAACTTCATCGCCGCCAAGCGCGAGGAGTGCCGCCAGATGGCCGCCATTCCCCATCCCGCCGAGTTCGATAAGTACTACAACCTGTAATGGCTCCGCCTGAAAGGGCGCTGCATACAGGCATGGCAAACGCCCGGAGAGAACAACCGCTCTCCGGGCATTTTCTCTCACCACCGGCAGCAGAAAGAGGCGATATCCATGTTCCGGGAACTGATTCGAAAAAACAAACAGCTGCCCATGGAAACCTGCATCCATGTGCTGGAGACCGAAAAGAGGGGCGTGCTCTCCGTCAACGGCGATGGCGGCTACCCCTACGGCATGCCCATGAACCACTGGTACAACAGGGAGGATGGCAAGCTTTACTTCCACTGCGGCAAGGTGGGGCACCGGCTGGATGCCCTCCGCCGGGACGGCAGAGCCTCTTTCTGTACCTACGATGAAGGCTACCGCAACCCCGGTCAGTGGCCGCTGAATGTAAAGAGCGTGATCGTCTTTGGTACCATCCGTATCGTGGATGATCCGGAGAAGATCGCGGAGATCACCGCAAAGCTGAGCCGCAAATTTGTGGAGGATGAAGAGTACATCCGCTCGGAGATCGACAAGTACGGCAAGGCCACGCTGCTGCTGGAGCTTACCCCGGAGCATATCTGCGGCAAGCTGGTGGAGGAGTCGTAAACAGGAGGAAAAAGAATGGTACAGCAATATGGAGACCTGCTCATCCGGGACGCAGCAGCAGGCGATGCGGAGCAGCTCTGCCGCTGGTGGAACGACGGCAATGTGATGGCTCATGCGGGTTTCCCCAATGGACTGGGAACCACGGCCGAAGCGGTACGGAAACAGCTCGAAGAAAACAAAACCGGTCATGCCGCCAATAACCGGCGGCACATCATCCTCTGGCAAAACAGGCCCATCGGCGAGATGAACTACCACGAAATGGAACCAGGCACCTGCGAGATCGGCATCAAGATCTGTGATGCCTCCATGCAGAACAAGGGCCTTGGGAAAAAGATCCTGAGCCTGTTTATCCGTGCGCTGTTTGAGGAGTATGGCTATCAGAAGATCATTCTGGATACCAATGCAAAGAACCTCCGGGCGCAGCATGTGTATGAGCAGCTGGGCTTTCAAAAGCTCCGTGTTAATCGTAACAGCTGGCAGGATCAGCTGGGCGACTGGCAATCCTCGGTGGATTATGAGCTGACGAAGGAAGCATTCATTTCTTATCTTGTTTGAAGCTCTGTCTTCCGCTGTCGCGCAAACCAAAACCGCACCCGTTCACCACATCAACGTGGCGAGCAGGTGCGGTTTTATTTTACCACCCCATCAGCCTGCGGATCTCTTCCGTCAGCTGCTTGGCGGCTTTGTCGTGTGTCACGATGGAGGGGTGCCAGTCGGCGGCGTAGCCGTCCTCAGCCCGCTGCACGGGGAAGCGCATGCAGGCGATGTTGCTGTCGCCGGTCTGGGCGGTGTATTCGGCGGCAGCCTTCTCCACAAAGGGGTACAGCCGGTCGCCCATCATGCCAAGCACGCACAGCAGCTTGGCTTCCGGGTTGTGGCTGCGCACCTTCTTGAGAAAGGCAGTGTAGTTCTGCTGGTAGTCCAGCTGGCGGTCGGCATGGTCGAGGCAGTAGCTGTCGTCGTTGGTGCCCAGATTGATCACGATCAATTCGGGCTTGTAGCCGAAATGCCACGCTACCTCCTGCGGCTGCATGCCCAGATAGCTGCCGTAGGAGAAGCCCAGCTTGTCGTAGTACCGGGGCAGGATCTGATCCACCTTCTCCTCTGCTGTGGCGGTGTAGCCGGAGATAATGCCGTAGCCGCTGAGG
>JAZQHO010000182.1:0-10723 GCA_045540635.1 Candidatus Limiplasma sp. | reverse complement strand
GGCAAAGAATGCGCACCCTGCGGTCAGAGATGCCCCATTGTTCCGCAGCTTGCGCAACGGTGATATATTCCACGCACGATCGCCCCCTTTTTTCAGTTCTTTGCTTATAGTATATCGCTTTTGCGGAACAATAGCAATACGTTTTCTGTCTATCGGAACAATAAAAGTGCTGCTTAGTGACAGCGTTATCTTTGATTCGAACCGTCAGATATGTGATGAAACTCCAATCCATTTCGAGTCATTAACCTTTCACCGCACCTCACGGAAGTTAGTGGAAGTTGGAAGAAGATAAACGGATTTCCAGCCCCCTTGGATTTACCGTTGTTCCGGTCTCCAAAGTGGTTGAAACCATTGAAATTACAGGAAATTCGAACCGTGCGAAAATCAGTCCAAAAACCTGTGATTTGGAGAGCAAATGGAGAGCAAAATGCGATTTGGAGAGCAAATTGGAGAGCAAACTGGAGAGCAAAATGAGTTCATGTAGCATGGTCATCCACCTGCTGTTACCGATTACTTCAAGATGGGTGATAGCATGCAATACAGTGAACACGACTTCCAGAAGATCCTTGAAGCCTACCCTGAAACCATAACAAAAGAACAACTGTACAAGATCTGTGGCGTCTCAAAGAAAACTGCCCAGCATTACCTGATGAACGGTGTGATCCCATGCGTTGATACTGGCAAGAAGACACGGCGGTATATCATACGCACTGTGGATGTGATCGAATTTCTGAGAAAGCGTCAAAGCGACCCTCACGCATACTTGGCTCCCCTCGGCTGGTACAAAACTAATGGCATCAGAGAAAACAAACCGCGCAACCACACTCCTGTCATGTGTGCAAGGCTGGTTAAGGCTCTGCGCTGTCTGATTGAACAGTACCCCGACGTCATGACGGTTCCTGATGTGGCAAATCTGACAGGTTATCATCGTGAAACCATCGTCAGGTGGTGCAGCAAGAACAAGATTGAGCATTTTCTGATCAGACGGGCATACCTGATTCCCAAGGAAATCCTGCTCCAATACCTTACTGCTGACCGCTGCTTCGCCATCAACGAAACAGCCAAGCAGCACATTCTCATTACGTTCAAGCAGATGGATACTTCTTTGCAAGATAACTGAACATTTCCATTCCAGTCCCCCGTTATGCGTACTGCATAGCGGGGGCTGCTTTTGCTGCTCAAAATCCGTAACAGAAAGGAATGATTCCCATGGCAATCCGAGGCGGTTTTGACGCAATGAGGCTCCTGATGGAGGAACCGGAGAACGATCAATATGACAGCGGCGCAGACGGCATTCTTCCTGAGTGCCGGTCATGTCGGCTGCATCGACCGTTTGACCCCGTTCAGACCTGCGTGTATCGCTACTGCCCCTACTCCGTCGATGAGGTATCGACCCTGCGCACCCAGCCGTTGCGGCTGGTGATTGTTGCCCCCGGCATTTTGAGGGAGGTGAATCAGAGTGAATGCGTCTGTCATCGCAATAGCCAATCAGAAGGGCGGCGTTGGTAAAACCACCACCGCAGCCAATCTGGGAATCGGTCTTGCCCAGGAAGGCAAGAAAGTGCTGCTGGTTGACTGCGACCCGCAGGCCAGCCTGACGATCAGCCTTGGCTACGCTCAGCCTGACCAGCTTCCCACCACGCTCTCCACTTATATGGTGAAGGCACTCAACGACGAGGCAATGCCTCCCGGTGAAGGGATTCTGCATCACCCCGAAGGCATCGACCTGCTTCCTGCCAGCATTGACCTTGCCAGCATGGAGCTGCGGCTGATCAGCGCAATGAGCCGCGAAACTGTTCTCCGCAAGGTGCTGAAGCCCCTGAAAAAGCAGTATGACCACATTCTGCTGGACTGTATGCCCTCGCTGGCTCTCCTGACGATAAATTCCCTGACTGCGGCTGATCGGGTCCTGATACCTGTCCAGCCGCATTATTTATCGGCGCGAGGACTGGAAGAACTGGCGAAGTCCATTGATCAGGTTCGGCGTGACATCAACCCGAAGTTGAAGATCGACGGCATCCTGCTGACGATGATGGACAATCGCACCATATACGCCCGCGAGATTGCTTCCCTGATGCGTGAGAGCTACGGCAGGAAGCTCAAGGTGTTTGACACCGAGATTCCCCATTCTGTCCGTGCAGCAGAGATCAGCGCAGAAGGCAAAAGCATCTTCACACATGACCCCAAAGGCAAGGTAGCGACCGCTTACCGCGCCCTGACGCAGGAGGTGATGCAGATTGAAAAGCAGCGCGCGACACGTCAAGCTGGCCTCAGTCGATGAGCTGTTCACATCTGACACGGAACGGGAAAAGGTGGAGCAAATCCCCCTGACCGATCTTCATCCCTTCGTAAATCACCCCTTCCGGGTGGTCAACGACGATAAGATGCAGGACACAGCCGAAAGCATCAGGGAATACGGTGTGCTTGTCCCGGCCATTGCCCGCCCACGGGAGGACGGCGGCTACGAACTGGTATCCGGGCATCGTCGCCATTTCGCCTGTCAGCTGCTGGGGCTTGAAACCATGCCGGTGATCGTCCGTGATCTGGACGATGACGCCGCTACCATCATCATGGTGGACAGCAACATTCAGCGTGAAACCCTGCTCCCCAGCGAGCGGGCATACGCCCTGAAAATGAAGCTGGACGCCATAAAACGGCAAGGTTCCCGTTCCGATTTAACTTCTGTGCAAAATGCACAGAAGTTGTCCGCCGAGAAAGTTGCCGATGAAGCTGGCATGAGCCGCGACCAGGTACGCCGTTTCATTCGTCTGACAGAGCTGATTCCAGAGCTGATGACGAAGGTGGATAACAAGGAAATCGGCGTCACACCTGCGGTTGAGCTTTCCTACTTGACGCAGGAAGAACAGGTTCTGCTTCTGGATGCGATGGAGAGCGAACAGGCCGTGCCATCCCACTCTCAGGCGTTGCGGCTGAAGAAATTCAGCCAGGAAGGCGCTCTTTCCATAGACGTCATGCGGGCGATCATGAGCGAGGAAAAGAAAGTCGATACCGACAAGGTTGTGATTCCCATCAAGGAAGCAGCCAGATTCTGTCCGAAAGGCTATGATTCCCAGCAGATCACCGACTACATCATGCGAGTGTTGGAGCGGGTGTGGCGTCAGAAACAACGTCAAGCGCAGCAAGCCCGATAAATTCAAGGAAAGGAAGGTATTTCAATGGGTTCTCGTAAACGGCGGGATTCATTCACCGTCATCAGCAACATCCCCCTCCGCGATCCCGACCTGTCGCTGAAAGCGAAAGGTTTGTTCTGTGTCATCCGTTCTCTGCCCGACGATTGGGAGTATTCCCTGCGTGGGCTTTCCCACATCTGCGTAGAGGGCATTGACGCCATCCGCGAAGGTGTCAAGGAGCTGGAACGGGCTGGCTATCTTCATCGGGAGCGCAGCCGCAAATCCAATGGCAAGTACACCACGATGAAGTATGTGATCCACGAAAAGCCGCTGGAACCCCATATGGCGGAAACTGCCACGGTGGAATCTTCCGAACCGGAAAAATCACCCTCGGAAGATTCAACTGAGGATGACCATCCACAGGGTACGGCAACGGCGGCTGACTCAACGTTGACTCCTTCTGCGTTGACCGGTGCAAGAGAAATAAATAAACATAGATCAAACACCGATCAAGAAAAGAAAAAAGAAAAAAATACGTATCCATCAAGTACGGAGGTATCAAATCCATATCAATCAATCAGAGGGCAGGAGAAGGGGTGGTCAGGAGTACCTGTCGCACAGCTCTGTGAGATCGTGAAGCAGCACATCAGCTATGACATCATGTGTCAGGAGTATGACAGTAAGCGGCTTGACGAGATCGTCGCTCTGATTGTTGAGGTTCTTTGCAGCAAGGCAGACATATTCAACATCGCCGGTGAGGATTACCCGGCTGAGTTGGTTCACAACCGTCTGCTGTCGCTGAACAGCCTGCATATCCAGTACGTTTTTGAGTGCCTTAACAAGAACACCAAGGCAATCTACAACATCAAAACGTATCTGCTCGCCACGCTGTTCAACGCCCCCGCCACCATCAGCAACTACTACGACGCCAGAGTGCGTTATGACTTTTCACATTGACAGGAGGTTTAACCATGTCCAAGAACAATCGCAATAAGCGCAGCACCACCACCGTCGTACTGGCGGTCATTCTCCTTCTCTTCGGCCTGTTTGCCATCGGCGGCTCCTACTGGATGCAGGAGAACGAGATCAGCCAGGGCGCTCAGGAGTACGAAAACATGACCCTGGAACTCAAGCAGCCCTCTGAGGATTCCAAGGCAGAAACCGGCGTGATGGATGTCCCTGTTGAGGACGACCAGACCGTGACCGACGTCCCTGCCGAGGATGCCGAGAGCATCGAGGACGCCACCGAACAGACCGAAGCTGGCGAGGAACCTGCTGCTGACACCGAAAACGAGGCTGACAGCGACGCCCAGCAGGACGATCAGGAGCTGTCCGAGCATGACAACACCGATCTGAAGGAGCCTGTCACCGTCCCTGCGGAGTCCGACCAGTCTTCCGGCAAGGCTCCTGTGGTTGACAAGCCCGTTGTGCAACCCGGTCAGGCTGCTTCCAGCGGCAATACCGGTGCCGATCTGAATGCCTGCAAGGCGATAAACAAGGACTTTATCGGCTGGCTACAGATTCCCGGCACCGATGTGGATTATCCTGTGGTGCTGACCAACGATGTGGATTACTATCTGGATCACACCTTCAACGGCAAGGAGAGCATTATCGGCTGCCTGTTCTCTCTGGGCAAGTCCGACTACCAGACCCCCAGCCAGAACATTGCTGTGTACGGTCATCACATGCGCCGCAGCCGTGCCACCACTATGTTCCAGCCCCTGCACAACTATAAGGATTCCGGTTTCTATGCTTCCCACAAGACCATCAACTACGACACCCTGTATGGTTCTGACACCTACACCGTGTTTGCCGTCATCAACAAGCGTGAGTGCGACTGGGATGTGTCCACCGCCGATTTCGCTTCTGCTACTGACTTCCAGGCGTTCATCGACCGCGCTGTTGAGTGGTCCATCTATGATACCGGCGTCATTGTGACTGCGGATGATCACATCCTGACCCTTGTCACCTGTGATCGTGACTACAACTCCGAGGATGGACAGCTGGTGATTATGGCCGTGAAGGACTAACCGAACGTGCCATTCACAAATAAAAACAAGGAGGTTCTCATGAGAAACACGTCGATCCTGACCAGGGTGCTTGCTCTTGTCCTTTCGGTGGTTCTTGTTCTGACGGGGATGCCCATGGCAGTCTTCGCAGAAGAGATCGCCACGCCCACGGAACTGGAGCAGCCGGAGGAAGACGCCACCGCCACGGAAGAAGTGGTGGAAGAAGTGCCGGTTACGGAAGAAGAGCAGCCTGCGGAAGAGGAGGTTCCCGCAGAGGGTGAAGCCCCTGTGCTTGATGATTCCCAGCTTCCTGCGGATGTAGTGGACGAGCTTGTGCCGTCCGATGATCCGGTAGAGGAAGCCCCCGAAGATCTGCCTGCCGACGATGGCGAGCAGGAAGAACTGCCCGATCAGGAGGAGTTCCCGGAGGAAAACGCCGACGAGATTCCCCCTGTCGAGGATGAAATCATCGTAGAAGACGAGCCTGCCGACGATATGCCGGAGGAAGAAGAACTCTACTTCGAGGATGAAATCGCCACCGAACCGGAAGAAATCACCGAGGATGAGCATCCTGTCAAGGTGATGGTTGAGGCTTCCGGCTATGCCTATGTGATGACCGATGATGCGGTGAGTGCATATGCCGACGCTGACCTTCAGGAGTATATGTGCAGCATCGCTCCCGGCAGCGCACTCCTGGTGACTGCTTTCATCGAGCTGGATGCCATGGACGTGCTGGAAGTGCAGTTCATGGCTGATGCCTGTGAGCTGGCCTATGTGGATGCCGCCGATCTGCCTGACGCCGTTCTGACGGATGATGATCTGGCAATCCTGTACCAGACCGCCCCCTTCGCTCTGATCCTGCTGGATGGCATGGAAGCGGCTGTCTTCGCGGCAACCGTAGAATATCCCATCGAGGAAGAACAGCCTGTTGAGGTTGTGCCGCCCGTTGAGGATATTCCTGTGGAACAGCCCACCGAGGAAGATGCGGTGGTCGAAGCACCTATCGAAGACCCCATTGAGCAGCTGCCGGAGGAATCCGGTGATGAACTCCCGGAGGAAGATCCCCTTCCCGTAGAGGATGAGGAGCTTCCCGGTGAGGTTGTCGTAGATCCCGAAGGTGAAATCCTGCTCCCCGAAGATGGCGAACTGCTTCCTGATGCGTCCGAAGAAATGACTGAGGACGAACAGGAGCCTGCTGATGAAGTCTGGGTTGCCCAGGAAGGCGACTTCGTGCTGGTCAGTCCTGATACACGAGCCTTTCTGTCCGTGGATGATACCGCAGCCGAGGATTACGAGGGCGATCTGGCGATTGGCTTCTTCGTGAACGACGCTGCTGTTCAGGTGGAAACCGTGGAACAGGATTCTCTTGACCGCTGGTGGTATCGCATCACGTTCATGTACGGCGATGACCATGCGGACGGCACCCTGAAGTGGACGGACTTCGACACCCTGTATGTGCTGGCAGAAGAAACTGAATACACCGACGCCCAGGACTTTGACGTCACCGACTATGCTTTTCCCTTCGCCCCCCGTGCGATGACTTTCAGTCTTCGCTCCACTACGGCGATGAATGGCTTCAGCCTTCGTGACATCAGTGCAAGCCTGGGCAATTTCTATGCCGGTCAGACCGGTCTGCATGGCAGTTCCGGCAGGGACAGCGAGTATCTGCAGATTGCTACCATGGCTGGACACGGCAAGATCTACGCCACCCCTCATTTCCTGGAGGGATATGTAGTTTACTGCCTTGAACACCTGCTCCCCGGTCCTGGGGAGCGGGTGTCCGGTGGCAGCAACCAGCCCACCGGTCCCTACGCGGTGGTTGATCTGGCGTCCTACATGAACACCCCCGGCTATTCCGGCGTCATGTACAAAGAATCCACCATGCACGCTATCGGCTGGGTGCTGCGGCATACGGTTCCTTTCATGGAACTGGATCGTTCCGACTCTGATAACCGTACCTGGAGCCGTGTGGCTGGTCAGTTCGCCATCCGTGAGGTGATCAAGCAGCTGGAAGGCTCGCAGTATGTCCGTGATTACTGGCAGATGGAGGACTTCTACGCTGCCAGCGGCAATGCACCTGCGGTGTATCTGGAGTACGCCCGCTGGCTGGCAACCAACGGCATTGCCCGTGGTTCCATGACCGGCAAGATCACGGTTTCCAACAAGAGTGTGTCTTCTGTCAATGGCAGGACTGTCGGTACTGTCAAGCTGACGACTGATGCCGATCTGATCCGCATCAGCAAGAGCTACGGCACCGTCACCGGACATACCTACGGCGAGGATGGTTCGTATTATTACCTCAATAGCGGCGATACGATCACCATTACTTCTACGGCCTCTGCCTTCAGCTTCAAGGCGGAATCCATGTCTTCTCCGGAAGAAGAAGCTGGTTTCTTCGTCGGTGTCCCCCAGGAAGCCATTCAGAAGCTGCTGATCCCCATCGAAGGTCTGCCGTACCCGCTGAAGTCCGTATCGGTGTCCTTTGAGATTCCTTACGGTTCCATCAGCGTGACCAAGAAGGACGCAGCCTCCGGTGCTGTCCTGGCTGGTGCCGTCTTTGATCTGATGAGCGGCAGCACCGTCATCCAGACCCAGACCACCGGTGCAAACGGCGTTGTAACCTTCTCCAACATCGCTCCCGGCACCTATACCATTCGTGAGCGCACCGCTCCGCAGGGGTATACGCTCGGCAGCGTCAATGTGCAGAACGTGACCGTCACCAATGGTCAGACTTCTGGCGTCACCTTCAAGAACGACAAGACCACCGCCAAGATCAAGATTCGGAAAACCGATCAGGTGACTGGTTCCGCGCTTGCTGGTGCAACCTTCACCATCACCCGTCTGTCTGCTCCAACGACGGACAATGGCGCAGGTGTGGGCGAAGTCATCACCATCACCACCAACGCCAATGGTGTGGCTGAAACCGGCTGGCTCAAGTGGGGCAAGTACAAGATCGAGGAAACCGCTGCGCCTGACGGCTATCTCAACAGCGGCTATTCCACAGTTGTGGAGTGCTACGAAAACGGCAAGACCTATTCCTTTGATGTGGAAAACGAACCCATGGCGGGCTTTATCCAGATCGTGAAGATCAACAGTCTGGATGATCAGCCCATCGCCGGTGTGCAGTTCGACATCTTCCATGCAGACGGTTCCGGCCTTGCTGGCAGCATAACCACCAACGATGAAGGTGTGGCCATTTCTCCGCCGCTGCGCAAGGGCAAGTATACCGTTAAGGAACATGCCAACCCCGAAGGTTATGTTTCTGAACTGGTGGAACTGCAGGCAGAAGTCCGTTCCAAAGAGACAACGCACCTGTCCGCTGAGAACAAGCCCATTCAGGGTAAGATCCGGATTGTCAAGAAGGATCAGCTGACTGGCAATATGCTGGCTGGTGCGGAGTTCACCATCACACAGATTTCCGGTCTGCCGTCCCGCAACGGCGCAGGCAATGGCGAAGTGGTGGCTGTGATCACTACTGACAAGAACGGCATTGCCGAGTCTCCGCTGCTGACCTACGGCGTTTACAAGGTCGAGGAAACCAAGGTTCCCGAACACTTCGTGGACGTCGGTTTCTCCACGGAAGTTTCCATCAACGAGGATAACCTGCAGACCTACGAGATCAGCGTAGAGAACGAACCTACCAAGGGCTGGATCAAGCTGACCAAGGCGGATGCTCTGGATGGTCATGCCATCGCCGGTGTGCAGTTTGACATCTACTACGCTGGCAGCACCGACCTCGCTGGCAGCATGACCACCGACGCCAACGGCGTGGCGGTTTCTCCTGCGCTGCCCAAGGGCAAGTACACCGTCAAGGAACATGCCAATCCCGAAGGCTATGTTGCCGAGCTGGTGGAGCTGGAAGCGGTGGTTTCTTCTGACGAAACAACCGAGCTGGAAGCGACCAATCAGCCCATTCAGGGCAAGATTCGGATCGTCAAGAAGGATCAGCTCACCGGCGATGCGCTGGCTGGTGCGGAGTTCACCATCTCCCGCGTTTCTGGTCTGCCTTCCCACAATGGCGCTGGTAATGGTGAGGTTGTGGCTGTGATCACCACTGGCGAAAACGGTGTTGCTGAATCCCCGCTACTGACCTACGGCGTCTACAAGGTTGAAGAAACCGTTGTCCCTGAACACTTTGTGGACAACGGTTTTTCTGTGGACGTCACCATTGCGGATGACAACCTGAAAACCTATGAAGTGGTTGTAGAGAACGAACCCACCAAGGGCTGGATCAGGCTGACCAAGACCAACAGTCTGGACAGTCACCCCATTGCCGGTGTTCAGTTCAACATCTACTACTACGACGAGTTTGGTTCCGGCCTCGCAGCCAGCATGGTAACGGATGAAAACGGCGTCGCAACTTCTCCCGCACTCCGCAAGGGCAAGTACCTTGTACAGGAGGTAGACGAAGCCACCGGCTATGTCTCCGATCTGGTGGAACTGACTGCGATGGTGGAATCGGATGAAACCACTTATCTCAGCGTAACCAATCAGCCCATTCAGGGTGTTCTGCGCATCCGCAAGCTGGATGAACTGACCGGCGAAGCCCTGGCAGGTGCGGAGTTCACCATCACGCGGATTTCCGGTCTGCCGTCCCACAACGGTGATGGCGACGGCGAGGTGGTCGCAGTCATCACTTCTGACGCAGAGGGTGTAGCGGTATCTCCGCTGCTGACCTATGGCCTGTACAAAGTCGAGGAAACCAAGGTTCCTGAACACTTTGTTGACAAGGGCTTTTCCACCGAAATGGTGATCAACGAAGAAAACTTTTGCACATATGAGATCACTGTGGAAAATGAGCCGACCAAGGGCTGGATCAGTTTGACCAAAACAGACCGGCGCAACGGTAATCCCATCGCTGGCGTTGTGTTCGATGTATATTACAATGACCAGTATGGCTCCGGCCTTGCCACTACCATCGTGACGGATGAGAATGGCATCGCCATGACCGAGCCACTGCGCAAGGGTAAATACATCGTTCAGGAGCGAAACAGCACCGCTGGTTATGTCTTTGAGGAAATCCTGCTGGACGCCACGGTTCACAGCGACGAAACCACAAAACTTGCTGTCACCAATCAGCCTGTCATGGTCAAGCTGAAGCTGTACAAGCGCGATGTGAATGAGTACGACGGCGATCCTGCTGCGGTTCCCGGCACTCGCGGCGACGGTGTTCTGACCGGTGCGGAGTTCCAGGTGCTTGCTGCCGAGAACATCCTTGATCGTCAGGGCAATGTGGTACACAGCAAGGGAGATGTGGTCGTTCCTTCTCTCCTGACCGCTGGTGCAGATGCTTCCGTTACCACGGATGACCTCTGGCCTGGAAAGTATGAGGTCATCGAGCTGATGCCGCCCAAGGGCTATCAGCCCGCCAAAGGTTCCATCATCGTGGATGCCCGAAGCGCTGCAAAGCAGTCTGAGGAAGCGGTTGTCACCTATGAGGGCGTCATCAAAAACGAAATCCTCTACGGTGCGCAGGCTATCGTGAAGATTCTGGGTGAGCATACCGTGGAAGCCGATCCCACTCGCGTGGAAACCCCTGAAAAGGGTGCTGAGTTCAGAGTATATCTGAAAGCGGCAGGCTCC
>JAZQHO010000181.1:0-5075 GCA_045540635.1 Candidatus Limiplasma sp. | reverse complement strand
GTCATACTGTTTATTGTCGCAGTAAACCTGCATGTTGCGGAAAGGATAGAACGCTGCACCGCCCCATGCACCGTAGCCGATGGCATACTCGCCGCCGGGTACTGCGCCGTAACGATCTTCAATATTGCCGACAGCCTCCAGAGTGATTGTACCGAAGCCGGAACCCTCTGCAGCTGCATTGATATACTTGTTCATCAGAGCAATCTGATTGTTGTCGGAGGACTGGAGCGCACCCTTGGCCCAGCCGATACGGATGACGATAGCGTCGCCCTTCTTGTACAGACCGGCCTTCACAAGTTCATCGCATGCTTTCTTCATCAGAGACTTTGCCTCCGTGAGGTTATAGCCGCTGATGGACTTGTAGGCATCTCTCAGCGTTGCGTATGCCTTGCCTGCGCCGTAATCAACACCGTACAGATTGCAGACAGCCTGCATTGCGGCATCGGAGTTACGGTAAGAGGAGTTCGGATCGTTGTAAACATCGTAGAAGTACAGGTTGTTCATCAGAGCGAAGGCGGGCTTGTAGCCTTCGGTAGCGGTCACGTACTCAGCGCGGTCGATGGCAAGGCTGAAGGCCTTACGGAAGTCGATGTTGCTGAGAACAACGCTGTTCTGGTTGCCCTTGGACTCGTCCATGGTCTTCAGAGCTTCAACACCGGTGTTGAAGAAGAAGGACATGGTGTAGGTCTCGTCAACCTTGTACATCTGATCGGAGGAAGCGTAGGTGGCCAGGTCGTCGGCAAGGGGAGTCCACTCGGTGAGTTCGCCCTTGAGGAAGGCCTGCTTCATGCCGGCTTCGTCCATCACGTCGATCACGACGCGGGTGGTCTGATAGGCGGTCTGATATTCGCCGTCAACCAGATAGTTGGTGGTGGCGGTCAGGGTGCCGTCTTCGTTCTTGGTCCAGCCGTACCAGTTCTCGTTCTGGGTAAAGACAAGCTGCTTGTCTGCCTGCAGAGACTCGATCTTGTAGGGGCCGTAGGACATGGTGGTCTCCATGGAAGTACCATAGTTGGTGGTCTTCAGGCTACCGGTGGTATCGAAACCGGCGGTGTAGAGGGGCTCGTACACCAGCCAGGTGCTGGTCAGAGAGGTGAGGAAGTAGTTGATGTCGATGTAGGTGGCGTTGACATAGCGGATGGTGTAATCATCAACCTTGTAGCAGCCGACCACGTCGAAATCAACAACGGGGTAGTCCTTGGTGTAAACGAAGTAGTTGGGAGCGCAGCTCTCATCCTCGCCCCAGTCCGCAACGGCGGTGATGGTAGCGATGATGTTGGCCAGAGCTTCGTCGTTCAGGCGAACGCGGCCGTTCTCATCGGCGGCAGCAACCAGAGCGTTGTAGCCGTCCATGCCGAAGTAAGCTTCGCCATAAGCGCCAACATAGTCAGCCAGAGCGTTGCCGCCCAGCCAGCCCAGAGCGTCGGCGGTAGCAACGTACACCTTGGAACCGTCGGCGGTGTTGTAGTAGCCCTCTTCGTCCTTGACCAGATCGGCCACGGCGTAAACGGGAGTAGCGGCAGCGGGGTTGTTGTCGATATAGGCAGTGGAGCCACTGTAGTAGTAAGCTTCGCCGCCGGCCACAGCGCTCTCACCGGCATAGTACAGGTTGGCGCGGTAGTTCTTCATTTCGGGATCCAGCAGATACTTCATAGAAGAAATATAGCTGTCGGCATTGATGGGGGTGCCATCTTCCCACTTGGCGTGGGGGTTGAGGGCGATCTCGTACACATAGCCCTTTTCGGTGGTCTCCAGAGTGGTGCCATCCATCAGGGTTACGTTGTACTTGGTCAGGTCGTCCAGATGATCCTTGGTAACGTCGGTGACGGAGGTAGCCATCTTGTAGACCCACTGGTACACGCCCTGCTCGGAATCGAGGATGGACATGGTGACGAAGGGATCGCTCAGATAGCCGAGGATGGAGTCGTCAGCGTTGGTTTCCCAGGTGTGGGGGTTCCAGTTGTTGCCCAGAGCGGTGGTGGCGGCCTTGTAGGTGTAGCTGGGAGCAGCAGCTTCTTCAGCAAAGCTGACAGCCATACCCATGACCATGCACACTACCAGCAGCAGGCTGGCAACGGTTTTGAGCCAATTGCGCATTTGTGTTTCCTCCTTGAAGATTATTTGAGGGGCCCATATGCAGCTGTCTTTGATTTGACTCCGTACGGCCCGGGTAGATTAGCCCAATCTGCCCGGTCATCGAAAGGCAAAGCGCCGCACATTGGTTACATTATTTTAGCACACATTGCGCTGGATTTCAAGAGGGTCAACGTTTGCACAATGCGCTCCGGTTCAACGGCCAGTGTTGAAAGCAATATGCATACAGGGTTTCAAATAAATATCAAGTAAAATTGATAATATCGAAACATTCTGTCACATTTGAGAATCGTTCTTGCGCAATCAAATTGCGGGTGCTATACTTACGCTTGAAAACATGAATTTATATCTGCAAAACCCAATACGAAAGGATGATACCATGGCACGCATGAACGGCCCCATGGGGCCAAGAGGTTTTCTGACCGATGAAGAGAAGGCGAACATGCCAAAGGTGACAGGAGGCCTTTTGAAAAGGATCCTCTCCTATCTGACCCCCTACTGGGCCAAATTTCTGATGGTTTTTGCCACCATTCTGGTATCGGCAGTGCTGGGCCTCCTGCCCAGCATCATTACGGGGCGCATCGTTGACCAAGCGCTGGTGGGCGAGGATATGAAACTGCTCATCAAGCTGCTTCTGGCTGCGCTGATCACCACCTTTGCATCGCAGGGCGTATCGCTGCTGACCACCTATTTGAATGCATGGATCTCCCAGCACATTATCTTTGATATGAAGAACCAGATGTACCGCCATCTGCAGCAGATGAGCCATGCGTTCTTCACCAGCGAGCGGCAGGGCGATATCATCACCCGCATGAACACCGATGTAAGCGGCGTTTCCTCTGTGATCTCCGGCACACTGAGCAGCATCCTCAGCAATATCGCAACGGTTATTACCACGCTGTTCGCCCTCTTCGGTATGAACTGGAAGATGGCCATTGTGGGCGTATGCGTGATCCCGCTGCTGATCCTGCCCACCCGTTCCGCAGGCCGCAGCCGTTGGAAGCTGCTCAGCGAAAGCCAGGCAAAGCACGACGAGCTGAACCAGCTGATCAACGAAACCCTCAGCGTGAGCGGCTCCATGCTCACAAAGCTGTTTACCCGCGAGGAGACGGAGTACCAGAAGTTTGAGAAGGTCAACGGCGAAGTGACCAAGCTGGCGCTGAAGGAGCAGCTCAGTGGGCGCTGGTTCCGGCTGATGATGGGCATCTTTACCCAGATCGGCCCCCTGCTGATCTACTTTGCCGGTGGCTATCTGATCATCCGCCGGATCGATACCGCACTTACGGTGGGTACCATCACCGCCATGGTCGCGCTGGTCAACCGGCTGTACCGCCCTGTGGAATCGCTTTTGAACATTCAGGTGGACTTTACCCGCAGCCTGGCGCTGTTTACCCGCATTTTTGACTACTTCGACCGCCGCATCGACATCTGCTCTCCCGAGGATGCTGTCAAGCCCGATGTGGAGGGCGGCAGCATCGTCTTTGATCATGTGCGTTTCGGGTACCTGCCCGACCAGGAGCTGCTGCACGACATCCACTTTACCGTGGAGCCGGGACAGATGGTGGCCATCGTCGGCCCCTCCGGCAGCGGCAAGAGCACCATCATCAACTTTATCCCCCGCCTGTACGATGTATGGGGCGGGTCGGTATCCATTGCCGGGGTGGATGTACGCAAGTACGATCTTACCTATCTGCGCAGCCAGATAGGCGTGGTATCGCAGGATACCTACCTGTTCAACGGCACCATCCGGGAGAACCTGCTCTATGCCAAGGATGATGCCACCGAAGAAGAGCTTATCGAGGCCTGCAAAGCGGCATCCATCCACGATTTTATTGCCGCGCAGCCCGAAGGATACGATACCCCCGTGGGCAACCGCGGCCTGAAGCTCTCCGGCGGCGAGAAACAGCGCATCTCCATCGCACGTGTTATTCTGAAGGATCCTAAGATCCTGATTCTGGACGAAGCCACATCGGCACTGGATTCCATTTCCGAAAGCGCCATACAGAATGCGCTGGAAACGGTTATGAAGGGGCGTACCAGCATCGTGATCGCCCACCGGCTTTCCACCATTATGGCGGCAGACCGGATCCTTGCCCTTTCTGATGGCGTGATCGCCGAAAGCGGCAAGCATGAGGAACTGCTGGAGAAGAACGGCGTATACAAGCAGCTGTTCGATACCCAGTTTGGCAAAATGCTGGAGGCACTGGAAGCTTTGGATACCGACAACTGATCTATGAAAGGAGCTGCAAAACCATGAAACAGAATGTTCTCATTACCGGTACAGGTCGCGAAATGGCACTCGGGTTCAATTTTGTACGCCGCTATCTGGAGCAGGGGGATACTGTTTTTGCCTGCGTTCGCAAGCCTTCCCCCGCTCTGGAGAAGCTGCGTGAAAGCTGGCCGGAGACGCTGCACATCCTTGTGATGGACATCGGCAGCACCGAATCTGTGAATGCCGCAGCCGAGCAAGCCGCCGGCATTGTGCCCTGTCTGGATCTGCTCATCAACAACGCCGTCACCACCTCGCCCGATACCAACAAGGAGCTGGAGGACTTTGATCTGGACACTGTTATGCCCGCTCTGAACGTTGCTACTGTTGGCCCGCTGCGTGTGATCAAGGCATTTCTGCCGCTGATGCGTAAGAGCGATGGCACGGCTCTGATCGTGAACATCTCCTCCGAGGCGGGGAGTATCGGCGCCTGCTACCGCTCCACCTACATTGATTACGGCATGGCGAAGGCTGCGTTGAACATGGCGACAAAAACCCTTAGCAACAAATTCAAGAATGATCCAAAGATGAACATTATCTGTGTTCACCCCGGCTGGATGCGCACCAACGAGGGCAATGCCAAAGCTCCCTTCGACCCCTACGATCATGCGGAGACCATGCGCCTGATGTTTGAAGAGAAGCGCTGCGATAAGGAAGGGCCCATCTTCGTGACCTATTCCGGCGAAGCATATCCCTGGTGATGCAAAAAACC
>JAZQHO010000180.1:0-24998 GCA_045540635.1 Candidatus Limiplasma sp. | reverse complement strand
ACCGGTGGCTTCGGTGGTAGCCTCGGCAGCAGGTGCTTCGGTTGCAGCAGCTTCGCCGGTAGCGGCAGCTGTTGCTTCGGAGGTGCCCTCGGCGGACACCGTCTGAATGATCGCTACCGGATTGGCCTTAACGGCGTTGGGATCAATGCCGAAGATCTGTCCTGCCTGAGGCATCACATTGGCAGCCATCAGAACGGTCCAGGAGAGCATCAGGATGGTACGGGCAGCCAGCGCCGGATTGATAAAATTCTGGCCGATACCACCAAACATCTGCTTTACCAGAACGATGGCGATCACAGAACCAATAACGCCCATCCACCAAGGAGCGGAAGCAGGCATGTTGAAAGCCAGCAGCAGACCTGTGACCACGGCGCTCAAATCGCCCACAGTGCTGGTTTGATGAGTCAGCTTCTGGTATGCCCATTCGGATACCACACAGGAAAGGACGCAGACCAGCATCACAGAGAGAGCAGGAGTACCAAAGTACCAGACGGCCGCCAGTGCGGTGGGCAGCATGGCAATGATCACATCCAGCATAATGCTGCGGGTGCTTGCCTGTGTGTTACGCAAAAACGGAGAAGGTGCAACAATCAACTTCTTTTGCATCTTACTTCTCTCCTTTCTTTGCAGCTTCGATCTTGCGGCGCTGTGTGATGATGCGCTTGGCAACACGGCAGCTCTGGGTCAGGTTTCGCTTGGCCGGACAACTGTAGGAGCAAATGCCACATTCGATGCAGTTCATAGCACCGGCTGCTTCTGCCTGCTCATACATGTTCCGGCGGGAATAGCGGTCGATGGTAGCGGGTGAAAGCTTCATGGGGCAGGCTTCTACGCAGCGTCCGCATCGGATGCAGGCAGATTCCTTGACCACAGCGTTCACATTGCTCAGCGCAACGATGCCGCTGCAGCCCTTGGTGATCGGAATATCCTCACGGCTGATGGCCATGCCCATCATGGGGCCGCCGTAAATCAGCATGCGGGTATCGGGCAGCAGACCCTCCGAGGTATCCAGCAGCCATTCCACAGGTGCGCCAATGCGTACCAGATAATTAGCAGGCTTCTTCACATTGCCGCCAACGGTCACAACGCGATCCACCACAGGCCGGCCTTCATACACAGCACGGTACAGCGCATAGCAGGTGCCGACATTCATTACGATCACGCCGGTATCCAGAGGCAGCTTGCCATTGGGAACCTTGCGCCCGGTAAGCGCATACACCAGCTGCTTTTCACCGCCCTGAGGGTATTTCACCTTCAGGGAAACAGCCTTAGCATTCTCGCATACAGCGCAAGCCTTGTTCATTTCCTCTACGGCATCGGGCTTGTTGTTTTCGATGCCAACAAGCACTCTGTCGATGCCAAGAGCCTTCTGCACGAGCCTTGCGCCCTTCATGATTTCCTCTGCATGCTCCACCATCAGCCGGTGGTCAGCAGAAAGATAGGGCTCACACTCTGCGCCATTGAGGACGAGCGTATCCACAGTCTTGTCAGCAGGCACAGAAACCTTGACTGCAGTTGGGAAGGTGGCACCGCCCATACCAACGATGCCCATCTCGCGTGCAAGTTGAGACAACTCCTGTGCGCTGATGGCTTCGGGCTCTGCGACGGGCGTAAGCTCTACCCACGTGTCGGTAAAGTCGTTATCGATGATCACGCTCAGTTGCTGGGTGCCGTTTGCGGTAATGCAAGGAATGCAATCCACTACCGTACCGGATACAGAAGCGTGCACAGCAGCACTGACAAAGCCGTTGGCTTCACCGATCTTCTGACCCACCCGCACCTTGTCACCCTTTTGGACAAGGGGCTTGCATGGGGCGCCGATATGCTGCTGCAACGGAATAGCTACACGGGAAGGCAAGGGCGCTTCCATGATGGCAAGGCCAGCAGTTGCGACCTTTCCCCCATTTCCTTCGTGCGGATGGATACCGCCAGGAAAATTGAATACAGAACTCATAGGTGATCGTCCTTCCTGATATGATTGGGCAAAACAAACCTTATTTCGATTATAGCACAGTTTGTGTAGGACGAAAAGCATTGATATTTTTTCGTCATTCAATCAACTGCGATCATTTGGGAAGCTTTCTCTTCCAATCCCATGCAGCATTCAGAATGGCTCTTGCATGGGCAAAACCGCTCTCCTGCTGTTCATTGCTCACACCGATCAAACGCGCCACCTCACGGATCCTGTCCTCTTTTTCCAGCGGGGTAATGGAGGTGAAAGTCCGATCATTGATCACGTTTTTCTTTACCAGAAATTGCGTGTCTGCCATCGCTGCGATCTGTGCAAGATGCGTTACGCACAAGACCTGATGATATCTGGCAATGCTTGCCATCTTTTCAGCAACCACCTGCGCAATATGACCGCTGATGCCGGTATCGATCTCGTCAAAGATCATGCAGGGGATGCCTCCGTGGGCGGCACCTGCGGCCTTCATCGCCAGCATGAGTCTGGACAGTTCGCCGCCGGAGGCTGTTTTATCCAGCGGCTTCAACGGTTCGCCCGGGTTTGGAGCAATGTAGAATACAACGTGATCATCGCCCTCGGCAGTAGGCACCTTTTTCTGGTCAGGGCCAGGCTGTTCAAACACACAGGCAAACCGTGTATTCTGCATGCCCAGATCGCTGAGCTCCTGCTCCATGGTCTGCTCCAACCGATCCGCAAGCTGTCTGCGGCACTGGGTCAGTGCGGCGGCCTCCTGCCGGTACAGCAGCAGCTTCTGCTTGTAATCAGCTTCTGCACGCTTCAGCCTGTCTTCCATGCTGCCAAGACGGCTCAATTCATCCCGGATCTCTTCGTGATGTGTTACCAGCTCATCTGCAGTCATACCATAACGGCGTTCCAGCTTACGGATCAAGTCCAGCCTTTCCAGAACCTGTTCGTTACGCTCGGGATCAAAGCTTTCCTTTTCCAGTATGTCCCGAAGTTCCAAACCAATTTCCTCGAGTTCGTAGTATGCAGCATTCATCCTGGCAGACAGCGCTTCAAATCTGGGATCCAGCTGTTCGATGGCACGCATGCCTTCCGCTGCGGTACGCAGCTTATTCATTGCACTCTGCTCACGCCCGCCTGCGTAAGTCTCCGTATAGGCATGGCGCACAGCGGTATCGATCTTCTCGGCACCGGAAAAGCGATCTCTTTCCTTGCTCAGCCGATCCGCCTCGCCAAGAGAAAGCTGCGCTGCATCCAACTCCCGCACACGGTTGGTAAGGTACTCTGTACGCTCTGCACGCTGGGCGTTCTCTTTCCGGAGCGCCGCAAATCTACTGCTGCTCTCTTTCCATGTTCTGTAGGCTACGGCAGTTTTTTGCTTCTGCTCCAAAAAGTGCTCATCGCCGAAGGAATCCAGAAACAGCATATGTTTTTTGCTGTCCAGCAGGCTCTGATGCTCGTGCTGACCATGGATATCCACCAGCAACTCGGACAGTGAGCGCAGCAGCGTGAGGGGCACGATCGTTCCGCATACGCGGCAAATGTTCCGTTCGCCGTGGGTGATCTCGCGATAGATGCTCAAAAGATCGCCCTCGGCCTCCAGCTCTTGCTCTGCGAGCAGCTCTTTCACACGGTCAAGACCGGAAATGTCAATAAGCGCCTCAACGGAAGCCCGCTCACAACCGGAACGGATCAACCCTCTATCCGCTCTTTCGCCAAGCACAAGATTGATGCTGTCGATCAAAATGGATTTACCGGCACCCGTCTCACCGCTGAGGACCTGCATGCCCGACGTGAATTCAATATGCAAATTTTCGATCAGCGCTATATTGCGCACGGTCATGGACACCAGCATGGTATCGACCTTTCCTTTCTTCATTGCTCAGCGGTGCAGCATGGCGCTGAGGCGCTCCTGCACCTCCGGCACTTCTTCGATGGTACGCACGATCAGCAAAATGGTATTATCGCCCGCAATGGTGCCGAGGATCTCCGGCCAGCGCATGCTGTCGATGGCCTCGGCAGCGATATTGGCACTGGCTGAGATGGTCTTGAGAATGATCTGGTTGTAGGCGCTCGTCATGCTTAAAACCGTATCGCTGAACATACGGATCAAGCGATCGTTGATGCTGCTGTCGGCATTGTCGGCAAGGGCATAGCGATAGCTGCCGCCCGGTGCCTGTACCTTGATGAGCTTCATCTCTTTGATGTCGCGCGAAACCGTAGCCTGCGTTACACGAAAGCCGCGCTTGCCAAGCTCCTCAGCCAGCTCCTCCTGGGTTTCCACGGTCTGATTGTTGATGATCTCGAGAATGGCGACTTGTCGGGAACTCTTCATAATACCTCCTGCTTAATGGCTCCATTCGGCCAGTTTAATGCGTATGGTGGCAAAAAAGTCCGGTTCGTTGATATGAATAAGGCGTACATTCTGCTCCGCCCGGGTGATCAGCAGCTTTTTGCCTGCGGTTAGATAGACCGCCTGCTGACCGTCAACCGCCACCTGAGCGGTATGGTTGTAGTTTTTGTCAAGCTCTATGGTGATCACCTGATTGGATGCCGTCACCACAGGACGGTGCTGCAAGGAGTGGCAGCATATGGGCGTTACAACGATGCACTCCAGCTTTGGGTGAACGATGGGACCGCCCGCGGAAAGAGAATATCCTGTGGAACCGGTTGGCGTTGAAATGATCAATCCATCCCCAATATAGGGATCAAGATGCTCCCCCTCCATGGATACATTCATGCCGATCAGGCGGGCATAACCGCCGCGGCTCAGCACAATGTCGTTCAGTGCATAATAGCGTTCATCCCCTATGCGCGCCTCCAGCAGCATGCGTTCCTCAATGGTATAACTGCCATTGGCAAGTGCCCGGAATGAAACGCCGATCTGATCCCATTCCACCTCCGACAGAAAGCCGACCGTCCCCAGATTGATACCCAGCAACGGTAAACGCTCTTTCAGAGCGATCCTGTTTGCACGCAAAAAAGTACCGTCTCCACCAACGGCCAGTACTGCCTCGCAGCCAGTCGTCTCTTCGCTGTAGCAAAGATCGGGGATGTGATCTTCCATTACAGATGAAAGCCAAGGCTCCGCAATAGGTTGGAGCCCCGACTTAACCATCTCCGCACAAAGCTGACAGATGATGGACACGGTATCGGGCTTACGCTGGTGCATGACGAGATAGATCCTTTTCATGATCTCAACCGCCTTTCAACAGCAGTATAACACATACCGCATAAATATACAACTGTGCATAAACAAAAAACAAGAATAATTGTTCGCTTACGACTATTTTGCCAATGTTTTATGGGCGGCATCCACAACTTGTGCGATTGTTTCCGGGGTAACAGAGGCTGCATCGCCGGTATCAGGCAGCAGCTCTGTGATATACTCAATATTGCCTTCCGGGCCGGTGATTGGCGAGAAATCCAGCTGCGCCATATGATAACCGATCTCCGGAACAAAATCTGCAATATTTTGTATAACCTGTCTATGCACCGCAGGGTCCCGAACCACGCCTTTTTTGCCTACATGCTCACGCCCTGCCTCAAACTGAGGCTTGATCAGGATGTAGAACCTGCCCTTTTTGTCCATCAGTTCTGCGGCAGTGGGCAGAATCAGCTTGACAGAGATGAAGGATACATCCATCACCGTAACATCGGGTATGCAAGGGATCTCCTGATGTGTCAGATAGCGGGCATTGGTGCGTTCCATAACGGTAACGCGCTCGTCGTTGCGGATTTTCCAATCCAGCTGACCATAACCCACATCGATCGCATATACATGTTTTGCGCCGTTTTGCAAAAGTACATCTGTAAAGCCGCCGGTAGCAGCACCGATATCCATACATTCTGCACCGGTCACATCAGCTCCAAAAACCCGCAGAGCTTTATCCAGCTTCAATGCGCCACGGCCCACAAAGGGATGGCTGTGCCCGCGCACATTCAATTCTGCACCTTCCTCGATCTTCTCGGAAGCCTTGAGGATCTTCTGCTCCTTCAGATATACCTGACCGGCCATGATCAAAGCCTGTGCCTTTTCGCGGCTGGGAGCCAGACCAAGGCGAACAAGCGCCAGATCAGCACGCAGTTTTTCGGCCATCTTACCGTTTCTCCTTTGTTATACACTCTTTGATCTTTTCGAGAATACTGCTGTCGTCCAGCGAAACATCCTCCAAAAGATGCTGGTGATCGCCATGTTGTACGAACTGCTCGCCCACACCAATGGGAATGATTTTCACCGAAGTGCCGGCTGCTGCTGCGTGCTCCAGTACCGAGCTGCCAAAACCGCCGGCTACCATATGCTCCTCCAGCGTAAAGACAGGAGCGGACTGTGTATAGAGCTCCCGGAGCAAAGCGTCATCAAGGGGTTTGATGCTGGATGCGTTGACGATCCGCAGATTGATACCCTCAGCTGCCAAACCTTCTGCTACCCGCATTGCCGCAGCGACCATGCTGCCTATTGCCAGAACGGTACCGTGGGTACCTTCCGCAAGGGTTATCCAGCGGCCGATATGGAAGGTATCGATAACTGTGTCTCCGGGCAGTGCGACCGCCGTTTTGGGGTAGCGGACAGCGCAGGGCGCATTCAGCTCATACGCAGCACGAACCGCAAGGCGAAGCTCATTCTCATCGGCTGGGGCGATCACTGTCATTCCGGGAATATGACGAAGGAAGGAAATATCGAACAACCCCTGATGGGACTGCCCATCCTCGTTGGAAATGCCCGCCCGATCGATCATAAACACAACAGGCAAACGCTGGATGCATACATCATGCAGCACCTGATCGTAACCACGCTGCAAAAAGGTGGAGTACACGAAGAAGAAAGGTTTCAAACCTCCTGCCGCCATGCCTGCGCAAAGCGTGACCGCATGTTCTTCAGCGATGCCAACATCATCGAACTGCATGGGATGCTCCGCCGCAAACGCTGCGGTGCCGGTACCCAGAGGCATGGCAGCAGTAACCACACGGATCTTCGGATCGGTCTTTGCCAGACGGATCAGTTCTTCGTTGGCTACCGCGCCGTTGCTTTTGACGGAGGGATTGGTAGCCTTTCCGCTCTCCAGAAGGAAGGGCTGTGTGCCGTGGAACACCTCTGGCATCTTCTCGGCGCTCTTATAGCCATAGCCTTTTTTGGTCAGGCAATGGATCAATACCGGCTCGTCCATATCCTTGGCAAGCCGAAGCACACGCTCCACCTCGCTGAGCGTATTGCCGTTGATGGGGCCGATATATCGGAAACCAAGCGCAGAAAAGAAACCCTCATCCACTACAAGGCTCTTGATCATTTCCTTGGCACCATGGATCAGATTATACATCGGCTTACCGATGAGAGGCAGATTCTGCAGCCTGTTCTTTACTTTTTTCTTTGTAACGATCCAACCGGTGGAGGAACGCAGCTTGGAAAGATAGCGGCTCAGTGCACCCACGTTTTCTGCGATGGACATCTCGTTATCGTTGAGGATAACAATCATTTTGGTTTTGGTATTGCCGCAGTCGTTCAGCGCCTCGTAGCACATGCCGCCGGTGAGGGCACCGTCGCCCACCACGGCTACCACATGGTTATTCTGGCCAAGGGCATCCCTTGCGCGTGCATACCCCAACGCAGCAGACAGCGCCGTGGATGCATGCCCGGCTTCAAAGCAATCGTATTCACTTTCAGAGTGGCGCGGAAAACCAGAGAGCCCGCCGTAGGTGCGCAGGGTATCGAACGCTTCGTAACGCCCGGTCAGCAGCTTGTGCACATAGGTCTGGTGCCCCACGTCAAAGATCAGTTTATCCTCCGGGGCATGAAATACCCTGTGCAGTGCCATCGTGATCTCCACGACGCCCAAATTGGAGGCCAGATGACCGCCGTTCTGCGATACCGTCTGAATGATTTTTGCGCGGATATCGTCTGCAAGCAGCTCGCATTCATCTGTACTCAGATCCCGGATATCTTCTGGAGACTTGATTTTTGACAGATCGATCATGCTGTTTCTCTCGCTTCAGTGCATCTTGGCTCCGTTTTTGGGGCCGGCCTTGCCGCCAAGGGAGATACCAGCCAAAATATCGGAGGTATATGCGTAATTGCTGTCGTCTTTATCCTGCTGTGCTTCCATAGCACAACGCACCATTTCATCGATCAGCTGGCTGTAGGGCATACCGCAGGGCTCCCACAGATAGAAAGCAAGCGAACCGGGAATGGTATTGATCTCGGTGATATACAGCTTTTGGCTTTCCGAATCGAACATGAAGTCGATACGGACAACACCCTTGCAATCCAATGCTACGAACATATCCATGCTGAGTTGCTGGATCTGCTTGTACAATTCGGGCTCAATGGGTGCGGGCAGCACACGCTTCAGGGAAGCCATACCCTTGGTGGAGTTGCCGCCGGCTCCGTACTTATCCATAAAGGAGAGCAGATCGCCGCCGGAGATGGGCATCTCGATCTCGCTGGCACGCACATTGCCGTTGTAACCCAGCACGGAGCAGTTCAGCTCCAGAGGATCGTTGAGGCCCTTCTCGGCCAGTACCTTGCGGTCGAACTCAAAGGCAAGCTCAAGAGCATCCTTCAGCTCGGTGCGGTTGGTAGCCTTGCTTACACCAATAGAGGAACCCAGCAGCGCAGGCTTGATGAATACAGGATAGCCAACTTCCTGCTCGATGGTATCCATCAGCTTGTCGGCATCCTGCTCCCACTGGGCACGCAGACAGCCGATGCCAGGCAGCACCGGGAAGCCACAGCCGCGGAAGAACTGCTTCATATACACCTTATCCATACCGATGGCAGAAGCACCGATCCCGGCAGAGGAATAGGGAATATTGCACATTTCCAGCAAGCCCTGCACGGAGCCGTCCTCACCGTGCATGCCGTGAAAAACAGGGATCACACAGTCCAGACGTGCCACGATCACCTGCTTATCTTTGGCGAAAAGCCCCTTACCCTGCTCCATACGGGTAAGCGCCCCGGAACCAGCAGTCACATCCAGCTGTACCCGCTGGATGCCCTTACGGTTTTCATCGAAAGGAGTGTAGGTAGCGATATCCAACAGCGCATCGCCAGTGAACCACTCCCCTCTCTTGCTGATATAAACGGGAATCACATCGTATTTTTCGCGATCTACAGCACGCATCAACTGCACAGCACTGATGATGGACACCTCATGCTCGCAGGTGCGGCTGCCAAACATAACGCCAAGTTGAATCTTGCTCATAATCGTTTCCTCCGAACTACTCAGGCTTCCTGATAATGATCCGGCAGGTCGTTTTCATAAAGGACCGTATCGCCGGGGCGGACGATGGTGTGCAGCAGGCGGGTGGAATCGTCCAGACTGTCTACACGATGGATGTTTTCATGCGCAAAGCCGCTCTCCCTCAAGCCTTCCAGAATGGGGGTCGCACGGTTTTTGCCAATGATGATGGCGATATCGGCGCAGCCGACCATCTGTGTGCCAAAGGTGCGGTTATACTCCGCTTCCTTTTCGCCAAGCTCCACCATACCGGGTGTGATGATGATGCGTCTGCCGGGGAACTGGCGAAGCACCTCCAGCGCAGCCTTTGCGCCAACGGGGTTGGAATTGAAGGCATCATTGATGATGGTGAAGCCGCCGGGATTCTGCATCAGCTCAAGACGGTTCTTGACCGGCTGCAGCTTCTCTATACCATGTGCGATCTGCTTCAGCGTAAGGCGCAGATCGCTGGCGACCGCCGCCGCCAAAAGGATGTTCTGCACGCTGTGGTCGCCCAAAAGACGGGTGGTGCACTCGATCTCGCCCTTTCCCTTGATGTGCAGAACAAACGTCGTGCCTTCGGGAGAGACGCTGACAGCATCGCACCAGACATCGCAGGTTTCCGGATCACGCCCACAGAGCACCTTCGGCTTGTTGGTCTTTCGGTACATCTCAAGGCAGTAGCTGCCGTCGTTGTAGAAATAGCTGCGGCTGTCCTTTTCAGGCAGTGCATCGATCAGCTCATATTTGGTTTTGGCGACCCTCTCAATACTCTTGAAGGTTTCCAGATGCTGCGGGCCTACAGAGGTGATGATGCCGATGGTGGGATGCACCAGGCGGCACATTTCCTTGATATCGCCCACATGGCGGGCACCCATCTCGCCAACAAAGATCTGGTAGGTAGGTGTCAGCTTCTCACGAATGGCACGGGTAACACCCATGGGAGTGTTGAAGCTGGCGGGTGTAATCAGCGTGGGATACTTTTCGCTGAGAATGGTGCCAAGAATGTGCTTGACGCTGGTCTTGCCGTAGCTGCCGGTAAGCCCAATGCGAATAAGGCTGGGATTGGAAAGCAACTTGCGCCTTGCATCGCGGAAATACATTTCGCTGATCAGCTTCTCAATGGGCCAGGCGAGCAACCCGGCAAGTGCCACAACCGCAGGCAGCAGTAAGGGCCACAGCATGCTGAGCCACTTCCATGCGGCACAATGGTATACCAGCGCAGCAATACCGAGCAGAACCAGTGCATAGACCACATACAGGCGCTTGATGCGACCGGTGATCACAAAAGCTTTCTTGGCTTTCTTTACCGTAAGCAGTTTGGCGATCACGCAGCCCAGAGCACCGGCCAAAAACGCAAAACACAAAGCAATCAGCCAAAAGTGCACAGGCGCATTGCCATCCTGCCCCCTTGCCGCATCCGGCAGAAGCAGGATCAAAAGCGCAGAGACCGCCGCAACGCATACGCCAGGCAGGTAACTATGTACAGGGTTGCGGTTCAGGGTATGATAATACCCGGGAAACTGGTAACTTTCCAGCTGAAAATAATGAATGATACCACGGGCTGCAAAAAAGCAGCCCAGCGCCGGGATCAGCACAGCGATCAAGCGCTGAAAAACCTCGTAGCTCATGCGTTATCACCACCAAAGAAGAACTGTTTTACAATGATCACAAACCGTTGCCACTCTTCGGCAAAAGCGAAATGCCCACGTCCTTCAAAGGTGATCAGTGCAGCATCGGGAATCGTCTTTTCCATCTGCTGCCCCATCCAGAGAGGGGTCTCCGTATCGGCGGTTCCCCAGATGAGCAGCGTGGATGCCTGTATACGCTCCAACAAATGTGCCTGATCATAATTGATGACCTTTACAAAGGTCTTGCGCATATTCTCGTTCAGTTTGATATAGTCGGGGGAACCGTATTTGTTTCTGAGCCTGGTTTGCATTGCCTCTGCAGCTTTGCCCAGCAACGGTAGTTTCTTGAGTTTTTCCAGAATCGCATTCATACGCTTATACTGGGCCTGACGTTTTTTCTGCTCTTTGGTGGGTTGCTTACGCAGACCGGCACCGCCTGTAATAACGAGTTTATCTACCAGATCCGGCCGAGAGGAGGCAAGCTCCAACGCAACGCGGCCACCGAAAGAATGAGCAACCAAATTCGCCTTGGCAATTTCGAGCTGTTCCATCAAAGCGACCAGCTGTGCGGTATATTCCGGCACGCCCCAAGGTTCCGGCGGCTCGGCGCTTTGCCCGTGCCCGGGAAAATCCACCGCAAGCACAGTGCTCTTTTCCATGATTTCTTTGCGAATGTATGAAAATATATTGCCATCGCAGCCCCAGCCATGCATCAGCACGACTACAGGTGCAGAAGGATCCTCGTTACGGTCAAGCGTATAGTGGATCTTGCATCCGTTCAGAGTCGCTTCCAAGGAAGCACCACCTTTCCCTAATATACCATGCTATTTTACCCCATTTTATGCAAAAAGAAAAGCAGAAAACGCTCCATGGGAGCATAATCTGCTTTTTTGATGGGCTATTGCCGTTTATGCTTCGGGTATCTTCCAGATGTAGCGACGCTTTCTGAAACTGATCTCATATTCGCGCTGTATTGCAACGGGCACATCAACCGTACATTCCAGTTCGCAGCCCAGCTTCTCACATGTGCGGATGCTGGGGAGGTTGTCATCATCTGTGGTAATCACAAGGGTTCTCAGACCCATATCCCTCAGCAGTGGCTCTGCAAGGCGGCACGCTTGATAGGCGCCGTTTCTGCCGCGGTATGGCGGGTCGATGTGATACCCGATATGCCCCAGATAGAACATACACGGGCTTTCGCCGATGCGCAACGCCAGCTCTCCCGCTTCTCTGCGGCTCCGTATATCGATCACTTTAAAGATCATCGATTTGGCGTGATCGATGCAAGCCACATCTCTGCTGTAGGAATACGGCAGCAGGGCAAAATCGTCGTTCAGGAACATTGCCATGCCTGCCCGCCCACAGCGGATGAATTTTCTCTCCAGATTTGTTTTCATACCTCCTGCACCGTTACCTTGGGCACCAGTGCGAGAAAATCGTCCGGTCTGAGCAGCTGGGTGCCGTCCGTCATAACACTGGCTGCACCGGCAGCAATGCCGTAGCGGAATGCTTCTTCCATTGGTGCACCCTTATCCAGCCCCATCAGCACGCCCCCGATCATGGCATCACCCGCACCGACAGTGGAGCGGGCTTCCACCTGCAAAGCAGGGGCAAACAGCGTCTTGGCGCCGTTGGTATACATAGCACCATACTTGCCCATGGAAATGATCACGTTCTGTGCACCGTATTCCATCAGGAACAGCGCGGCATCCCGCAGAGAACGGAGGGTGCGCAGCTCGCGGTTCATGATGGACTCCATTTCAGGCAGGTTAGGCTTTACAAAGTAAGGGCGCTCCTTGATACCGTACAGCAGTGACTTACCGGCAGAATCCAGCACGCATTTCTTGCCCTCAAGCGCATGCAGACACTTCTGATACGTTTCATCTGCACAGCCCATAGGCAAACGCCCGCTGAACACCACACAGGAGCTATCCTTGGTTTTTTCCTTCAGCAATTGGATGAAGCTATCCAGATTTTCGGGAGAAAGCACCGGGCCCGGTTCATTGAATTCTGTTACATTGTGGCTCTCATCATCCAGAAGCTTCAGGTTGGTACGCACCTGCCCGGGAACAAGTATGTAACTGAGGGGCACGTTTTCCTTCTCCAGTAGCTTCAGAAAGCTCTCCTCATCTGCCTCGCCAAGACAACCGATGCAATCTGCGGCCACGCCCAAACGGCGCAGCACGATCGCTACATTGATGGCCTTGCCGCCAATATCTACCCGTACATCACGCAGGCGGTTCACCTCGCCGATATTCAGACGGCTCAGGGTGGCTGTTTTATCGTAGCAGGGATTCATACAAACCGTTGTGATCATTGCTGTCTCTCCTGTTCTCTACACTTACGGATACAGAGGAACGGGACCGACACAAGGGTCGGTCCCGCCGTATTCTGCTTGGAAGGATTACTCTTCGTCCTCGTCGTCCTTCTTGGCGCTCTCGATGATCTTCTGCGCAACGTTGGCAGGTACTTCTTCGTAACGCTCGAAGGTGGTGGTGAAGGAACCACGTGCCTGAGTCATAGAGCGTAGGTCGGTGGCATACTTGAACAGCTCGGACATGGGAGCCTCGGCGATCAGCTGCTGACCGTCCTCGACCTTATTCATACCCATAATACGACCGCGGCGCTTGTTCATATCGCCCATAACATCGCCCATGTACTCATCGGGAACGACGATCTCAACATGCATCACGGGCTCCAGCAGGGTGGGGCCGGCTTCCATACAGCCCTTCTTGTAGGCAATACGGGCAGCAGTCTTGAAAGCCATTTCGGAAGAGTCGACAGGATGATAGCTGCCGTCGTACAGCTTGGCATGCAGACCCACCATGGGATAACCGGCCAAAACGCCCTTCACGATATTTTCGCGCAGGCCCTTCTCAACAGAGGGGATGAAGTTGCGGGGCACAACGCCGCCGACGACGGCATCTTCGAACTCGAAGTCTACGCTGGGATCAACAGTGGGAGAGAACTCGATCCACACATCGCCGAACTGGCCGTGACCACCGGACTGCTTCTTGTGGCGGCCCTGAGCCTTAACGGTCTTCTTGATGGTCTCACGATAGGGGATGCGGGGATCCTGCAGATTGGCGTTGGCACCGAACTTGGTGGCCAGCTTGCTGCGGATCACGTCCAGATGCAGGTCGCCCTGGCCGGACAGAAGAGTCTCGGTGGTTTCCACATTCTTTTCGATCTTGATGGAGGGATCTTCTTCCATCAGACGAGCCAGACCGGAGAACACCTTATCTTCTTCGCCCTGCTTGGCGGCAAATACGGCCTTGCTCATGCAGGGAACGGGATACTCGATGCCGGGGTACTGGATGGGGTTGGCCGGATCGCAAAGGGTATCACCGGTGTTGGTGTACTGCAGCTTGCTCAGAGCGCCCAGATCGCCGGCATTCAGGTTCTGGGTGTTGATCTGCTTCTTGCCGCGGAGCACGAACATACCGGAGCTCTTTTCCTGCTTGTCGGCATTCACGTTGTAGAGGTTAGCACCTGCAGCCAGCTTACCGCTCATTACCTTGAACAGAGAAAGCTTACCAACGAAGGGGTCGGCGATGGTCTTGTAGATGAAGGCGCTGAAGGGTTCGTCCACGTCGCACTTGCGGGAGACTTCTTCGCCGCTCTTGGGGTTGGTGCCGGTGTAAACAGCACGCTTGGGAGAGGGCAGGAAGTCTGCCATAACATCCAGCATCTTGGAAACACCAACGCCGGTGAGGGCGGAGCAGGGCACGACGGGGCAGATCTCGCCGGAGAACATACCGGCCTTGAAGCCTTCGAGAATCTCCTCGTGGGTCAGTTCGCCCTCTTCGAGGTACTTCATCATCAGTTCTTCGTCGGCACCGGCAGCGGCCTCGGTCAGTTCTTCCAGAGCCACAGCGATATCATCGGCCATATCGGCAGGAACGGGGATCTCCTTGGGAGCGCCCTTGGCTACACGCTCGTAAGCCTTGTTCTCAAGAATGTTGACAACGCCACGGTAGTTGGCACCGGCGCCAATGGGCAGCAGCACAGGCACAACGCTGCTGCCAAACTGCTCGCGCAGCTTGGCTTCAACAGCCATAAAATCGGCATGGTCGCGATCCATCTGGTTTACGATGAACATCTTGGCAACGCCGTTCTTGGTGGCGTACTTCCATGCCTTCTCGGCACCAACGGAGATATCGCCAACGGAGCTGACAACGATGGCAGCAGTCTCGACAACACGCAGGGGACCCATCATTTCGCCGATGAAGTCGAAATAACCGGGAACATCGATGATGTTGAGCATCTTGCCGTTCCATTCGATGGGAGCAACGGCAGCGCTGATGGAATACTTACGTTTGATTTCTTCGGGATCGTAGTCGATAACGGTGTTGCCGTCTTCCACCCGACCCTGACGATCGATCGCGCCGGCAGCAAAGAGCAAAGACTCCACCAGCGTGGTCTTACCCTCGCTGCCATGTCCCATGAGGGCTACATTTCTGATGTTTTTGGTTTCGTAGTTAGCCATATGAATCCCCCTAAACGATAATATTTGTTGCATCAAAAGCATTGATTTTTCATCCGAACAAGCCTGATGCGAAAAAACGATCTCATAATGTCAACATCTATTGTAGCAGATATATTGCGAAAAGGAAAGACCTTTGCGAAAACTTTCTCACATTCGTTTCGTAAACAAATGGTGCAGTTTACGATTCTTTATTGTTCAAATAGTGTTTTTTCAGATATCCTTCCAGATTTCCGTATTCACTGACACAGATCTTTTCAAGCTCAAGCTCCTGCATACAGGCTGCCAGAATGCACAACCCGTGAACAATGATATCAGCCCGCTGAGGCTGCAGGAATGCCAGCTGTTTACGCTCCTCCAGAGACATGGGAGCAAGCATGTCAATGGCAGCCATCACATCAGTATAGGTAAGCCCGAAACCGTGGATATTCCTTCTGTCATCCCACGGCTTGCGCTGCACGAAGGCTGCAGTTGTGGTAAACGTGCCACCAACACCGATCCACTCCTGGGCGGGGTAAGCCAGATACTCTGCCTTGTAGGGGGAAAGCAGCGAACGCGCGTGGTCGATCACCCGCTTGGCAGCTGCCGCATCGTTTGCAGGCAGCATACGGAACAGGCGCACCGCACCCATCTGCAAGCTTCTGCCGGTATGGATGGCATGAGGGTCTCCCACAACGATCTCCGTTGAGCCGCCGCCGATGTCGATCATACCGGAGGGGCAGCCTCTGGTGGCTCCCAGAAAAGACAGTTCAGCCTCTTCGTCACCGGAGCAGATGCGAAGCACAAGCCCGGTACGGTCAAAAATCGTTTGGGTAAATGCATCTGCATTCGTCGCATCCCGTACAGCGCTGGTAGCAAAAAGATGGATCTCTTCCGCACCCTTCTCCACGGCTTCTTTGGCAAAAGCCTCTATGCTGTCTGCCGCCTGAGCAAGCATAGCGTTCGAGATCCTGCGCTGATCATCCAGAGCAGCAAATACACGGAGCCCTTCCCGATACCGTTCAAGCCTTTCCAGACAGCCGTTCTCGATATTTGCCAGAAGCATCCGCAGAGAATTGGAACCGATACCGATCGCCGCTGTTCGCAATCCGATCACCCCATCTGTATTTTTTCAAGCTCCAACGCCCAGAGCTCTTATTTATCAGATAAATGCAGACAAAAAAACCTCTCTGAGAAATTACAGAGAGGGCTGATCAGCTTCCTCGTCGGGAAAGCTGATCACAAAACGCAGTTCGTCCGGCATCATGTAATCGTAGTTGTCGCGTGCCTGACGCTCGATAAACGCATCGGTGCCGACGGTATCCAATTCTTTAGTGAGTGCCTGATTTTCGGCCTTCAGATCCATGATCGATCTGTTGACAGACACACATTCCTGCTCCAGTATCTCGGTTTCGGAAATGATATTGACGTTAACAACAACGAACACAATGACCATCGCCACCATGCCAATAGCAAAAAGCCAGCCGTTAAAAGAACCTCTCATGGGATGATCACCTCTCAAAACGATTTTCTTTATTTATTCGGCATATATTACCTCTTTTCCTTCTTTCTTTTCTCACTTTTCCGAAAATTTCTGTTTTTATCCTGCTGAGCGCCGCACGGATTCCAAGTATATACAGAAGCATACCAACGATAACTGCAAGGAAGTGATACATCCGAAGGCCGCTGTCTCTGAACATGACAATCCCTGTACCAACGGCACCAAAGCTCAACAGCATCGCAAACACATCCCACAAAGGACGCAGTACTCCGGCACCGCTTGCCAGATCTGCTACCAGTGCAAGAAACATACCAATTGGCAGCATGATTAAAAACAGCTGCGCCTGTGATGCGGTTTCAAAAAAAAGTTTCATGATCGGTTCTTTGTCCAGCCGAAGAATTTTGCAACTGGTTTTCTTGGCGTTTCATAAACTATGCTGTCGATCTGTCCATCCACATCTAACCGGCTTTCCTCCGGCAGCAGTTTACCAATGTGAAGCCCTTGCCCCGTAAGGAACAGATGACCGCTTTCCAATCTGAGAACGATCTCTGTTTCGTGGAAGCTGCACACATCCGCTACACCAGTGATCACTGTTTTTTTACGTCTGTCGGTATGGATGCTGTGTGCAGTCCGCAGGGTACCGGTCTGCGTTGTTTCCAGCGTGCTGTTGCCCATTTCATCCTCCCCTTCCCCCATTACTGTATGCATCCAGCTGCCCGATTAGACATATTGACACAGTTTCTCTCCCTGTAATATGATGCTGGAGATCTTGATAAAACAGGGGGCAAGTACGTGAAGGGACGAACAATGAGAATATGCTATTGCGCACTTTTTTGTGCGCTAATCATCCTATCCACGCTCCTGTTCCGTTTTACCATTCCCGGTACGGATGTGATGGTCACACTACAGGTGTTTTTCGTTCTGCTCTGTGGCCAGCTGATGCCTGTGCGCTACTGTCTGTACACGACCGCCGTCTATCTGCTGGCGGGGCTTATTGGTTTGCCGGTGTTCTCTGCCGTAAATGGTCCAGCAGTGATCGTGACCCCTTCTTTTGGCTATCTGCTTGCTTTTCCGGCTGCTGCATGCGTTTGCTCACACGTGCGCCAACGTACAAGAAAAGGAAGCCGGTATTTGGCTTCCTTTTCGGGGGTGTTTGTTCTGTATATGATCGCAGGCGCTTATGTTGCGCTGCTTTCCAAAGTATATCTGAAAAACAGTCTTTCCGTAGGCAGTATTCTGATCAGTTATGTGGCGATCTTTCTGCCGCTGGATCTGCTCAAGGCTTTCTTCGCGGCATGGCTTGGCCGCCACCTTGCCCGCTCAGGCTTCGGGAAGCTGTAAAGGCAGATCTGCGTGGGTCAGGGAGATGGCACCGCTGTTCAGCTCCGTGAGCGTTTGGCCGTTGCCATAGAGCCGGTACTTGTAGGTACACAGGCCTTCCATGCCCATGGGGCCTCTGGCGTGGATCTTACCCGTGGCAATCCCCACTTCGGCACCAAAGCCAAAGAGGAAGCCGTCGGAAAAACGGGTGGAACAATTCCAGAAAACATCAGCACTATCCACCAGCGTCATAAAGCGGTTCGCTTTTGCCGCATCGGTGCTCAGGATGCTGTCGGTATGGTGAGAGCCATAAGCGTTGATATGCTCGATGGCTTCTTCCATGCTGTCTACAACGCGAATGGAAATGATCGAATCGAGGTATTCGGTCTGCCAATCCTCCTCGGTGGCAGGCAGGCAATCGATCAAAGACTGGGTGGTGGCATCGCCGCGAAGCTCCGTGCCTTTTTCCTTGAGCCTTTTGGCAACCGCAGGCAGAAACTCGGCAGCCACCGCACGATGCACCAGCATGGTTTCTGCAGCATTGCACACAGAAAGATTCTGAGTCTTGCTGTCCACAGCCACCTTGACCGCCTGCGCAAGATCGATGCTTTCATCCACATACACATGGCACAGCCCCTCTGCATGTCCCAGCACCGGGATCTGGCTGTTGCGCATGATGTATTCCACAAAGGCATTGCTGCCTCTGGGAATGATCAGGTCGATCAGCTTGTGCAGTCCCAGCATCTCGGAGACATCCTCGCGGCTTTGGAGCAGATCGCACCAACCGGCAGGTATGCCCGATCTTTCAGTAGCCTCACGAATGATGCGTGTAAGCACGATGTTGGTGCGCAGGGCTTCCCTGCCACCTTTGAGCAAAACGGCATTGCCGCTTTTAAGGCACAGCGAGGAGATCTGTACCAGCGCATCCGGACGGCTCTCAAAGATGACACCGATCACACCGATGGGACAAGCTACACGGTACAGCTCAAGCCCCGGAGACAGTTCCTTGGCATACTGCACATGCCCAAGGGGATCAGGCAGCTTGGCAAGCGCACGCAAGCCTTCGATCATACGGTCGCACTTCTGGTCAGTCACCTTCAGACGGCTCAAAAGAGGTGCGCTCAAGTTTTCTTCGGTCGCCTGCGCCACGTCCAAAGCATTGGCTTCCATAATCTCTGCTTTACCGGCAGCAATGCCATCAGCTATGGCTAGCAAGGCAGCATTACGGTTGTCCAGCGATACAGCCGCCAGCTGGCGGGCTGCTTTGCGAGCATATTCTGCCATGGTTTGTACGTTGTGTTCCATGTTGTAACCCCCTCCTCATCAACTTCAAATTATATGCGAAGCAAAAAAACTTAGCAATAGCTTGCACAAAGCAAGTACAATATGCTATAATTTCGTTTGCCCTAAGAGCAGACCAATCGAAAGGAGGTTTCCCAGTGGCCAAACAGAAAGGCATCAAGATCGTTGCCCAGAACAAAAAGGCCTACCACGATTATTTCGTGGAGGAAACCTTCGAATGCGGTCTCAGCCTGATGGGCACCGAGGTAAAGAGCATGCGCCAGGGTCGTGTCAACCTCAAGGAGAGCTTCTGCATCATCCGCAACGGCGAAATCTTCGCCGAGGGTATGCACATCAGCCCCTACGAGTTTGGCAACATTCATAACACCGACCCCCTTCGCCCCAAAAAGCTGCTGATGCACAAAAACGAGATCCGCAAGCTTGCAGGCGAAGTGAGCCGTCAGGGCTACACCATCATTCCCCTGAAGGTGTACCTGAAGGACAGCCGCATGAAGCTTGAGATCGGCCTGTGCAAAGGCAAGCATCTGCACGATAAGCGCGATGCAGCCGCTGCCAGGGATGCGCAGCGCGAAGTGGAGCGCGCACTGAGCCGCAGACGGGATGATTGATCATCCCAGCCTGTGCATTCATGGGGGTGCACTGGTTTCGACGGGAGTTTTCGAGGATACGGTAAGCGAGCCGCGGCCCCTGTACCGCGTAACAACGGGGACAAAAAACAACTGACAATACCGAATTGTCTTTCGCGGCCTAAGGCCGTGCGTCGGCCCTCATTGCCCACAGGTGAGGATCCCGGCGTCAGCTATGTGGGGAACGAGTGCGCCAAAGCTTTGAGGCGTTGCCCGTAACATGAAGCTACCGTAGCCGTAAGCCTGCTGCGAGGCGTGCGGCGAGGGGAATCCTAAAATCGTAGATGCGCTCGGAGAAAGCTGTATAAGCGTGCTTTCGGACGGGGGTTCGATTCCCCCCACCTCCACCAAAAACAACCGCTGCATTCACAAGCTGCGGTTGTTTTCCTTTTATAGAAATTATTGATAGCAATGGATGGTGAAACGGATTGAAAGCAAACAAAAGCATGCAGCTTCTGCTCGAAGAAAACGGTATCGACCTGTCTGAGACCGCCGGAGAGAACGCTGACTATCCCATCTGGTGCAAAACGGATGCGCAAGGCAGGGCATATTGGGGCGTGGCCCATTTCTGGGGTCTCGACAAGCACCCTATCAATCCCGAGCAGGATCTCTCGCTTCTTGAATGGGATGGCAACGAAATTTGGCTGGCTGCCCATACCCATGCCCAAACGGCCGATATGCTCAGGCAGACCATCGGGATCTTTCGTTTCTGGCGCAAGGAGATCGAGGCAAAATATCCCGATATCGCTTTTTACCTCTATGCTTCCTACGACAAAGGCGATCTGCTGGAGCCAGACGAAGGCGATGAGCCGACCTGCTCCATCACCCTGCGTTTGTGGGCAGACCGCGGCAACAATAACATCATATGCCTTGACACTTTCGATGACCGCGACCAACCATTGCTGATCGATCACTGCTGTTCTTCCCGGAAAAACGCTTTGGAGAAACAATAAGCATGAGACTCTTCCATGTGAGTGAAAACCCGAACATAGACGTATTCCACCCTCGCTTGCCCACCCGCAGGGATCTTGATCCCACCACAGGGCTTGTCTGGGCCATTGACGAAGCAAGGCTCCCGAATTTTCTGACACCCAGAAACTGCCCGCGAGTGGCATACAATACAAACGATCAAACGACCGAAGCCGATCGGAGACGCTTTTTCGCCTCATCTCGCACAGAGCACGCGGTGATCCTTGAAAACGCATGGCTGCCCGCCATGCGCAGCACTACCCTGTACCTCTACGAGTTTGATCCCACAGACTTTGTTTTACAGGATGCTGTAGCAGGCTATTATGTTGCAACGACCACCCAGTATCCTATTCAAAAGCACGTGATCGCCAACCCTTTGGCAGAGCTGTTCCACCGGAAGGTGGAGGTTCGCTTTGTAGACGAGCTATGGGAGATCGCGGATGCCGTACAGACCTCATCTTTGAGCTGGTCGCTGTGCAGGATGGCTTATGCCAAGCCAAGACGATAAAAGGAAGAGCCGCTTCTGCACAAGCTGCAAATGCTGCTCTTCCTTTTAGCCTCTACACGGTTCACGCGCTCTCCGTATCCTGCCGTTTTCTGCGTATACTCAGATATCCAAGCAGTGAAACAAGCAGTGCGGCAACGGCATCCACGATAATATCCTTCATCGTATCCCGCAGAGCAGCATAGCCAATAAGCGGTTCACCATACTCTGTCAGACATTTCTGCATGTTCAGCCCAAAAAGACTGTCGCCGGTAAACTCGTAGATCTCCCATACCGCTCCTGCTGCCAATGCAAAACAAAAGGCAAAGAGTGAAACGAATAGCGGGCTCAGAAACACCCGTACGCGTTCGTTCCTGTTCAGGATATCCACAAGGATAAAGCCCAATGCCCCAAGCATAGCGCCTGAGAAAAAATGCAGGATCGTATCCCAATGAGGTATGAGGTAATAGAACTCGAACACTTCGCCCAGAAACACCGCACAGTACAGAAAAATGTAGTACAAAATATAAATCGCGTTGCCGATGGCAAGCTTCCATTTGCGTTCCATGAGCGTTGGCAGGATCATAACGATCAGACCCAACATACATTGTATGAGCATGAGCAGATAATCGCTTTTTACCTTGATATGCTCCATCCCCTCAGATGCTGTCTGAGGAGCCTGTATCATCCTGACCGCAGAAAAAGCCACCGAAAGCACCAGTGAGGCAAACAGGATCCGTCCAACGATCTCCTTCGTTTTCTTCTGTCCCATCTCAGGTACATTCCTCCCCTGCTGCGGGTACAGAGGCAGCTGCATAACCGGCAGCACTTGCCAGCGCTGTCATTTGCTCATACAGCCTATCCGAAACCCGCTGCGCTTCTTGTTTCATATTGCCGGGTTCATAGCGAACGATCTCCCCGAAGCGCAGTCTGCGCCCCGCCTTGTCAATATGGATCGGGCAGAAAGCAACCGGTCTTTGCAGCTTCCTGCCAGCAAACTCACCTACCATGGCAAAGCCGGGGTAAAAGGGTGAAACACTGCCTAATGCATAGTGCGGTTCGCCCTTTTCTGGAAAAATGACAATGCTCTCCCCTGCCTCCATGGCAGCGGCGGTCTTGCGCATGGTTTGCAAAAGCTTTGTGCTCTCTGTACGGGATACAGGTATTGCCTGCAAACGTTCAAACACCCATTCTACCAGCGGCGAAAGGCAGTGTAGCAGCTTTTCCATGGTTCTTTTCGAAAAGACCGGTGCCATCACCATCGCACCCTCCAAAAGCTGATCCACCTCGTCTCCTGCATCCAGCAGCCGCTCATTGCTCCATACCCGGAAACGGGCACGCAGCGACGTCATAAGCGCCAATGGCCCAAAGATCTCATAATGGTTGCAGACAAACACAATGGGATCCTTGTGTTCCCGTATCTGCCGAGGCACTTCGCTGCGGCAATGAAAAAACGGATAGAACAGCCCATACAAAGCCCTCATGCCCGGTCTGTCAAAGCCGATCCTATGCCTGAGTGCCACATTGGTATCCATAGCCAGTCTCCTTTTCTGTTTACCGAATGGTACATTGCCAGTGTACGCACACATGCACAACCTTGTGACAACTGTTTATCAATAATCGTTGATTTTCAGTTGTTGAAGGAACAGGCTTCCAATGTTACAATAATTTGAGCAATCATTCAGCACGAAGAAAGGAGCGGTTCGCAATGTTCCGTGTACTGGTCGTGGAGGATCATCAGGAGCTGCGCCAGCTGTTTGTACGTGTTCTGGAAAAGAACGGCTACACAGCGCTCTCCGCCGCCAACGGGCAGGAAGCCCTCGATTTGATGGAGGGCAGCTACATCGACCTGATCATTTGTGATATTATGATGCCTGTGATGGACGGCTACGAATTGGTGCGCACCATTCGAGAAAGCGGCATGAACATGCCGGTTCTGATGATTACCGCCAAAGGCAATTTTGACGATATGCGCGAAGGCTTCCTGTCCGGCACAGATGATTATATGGTAAAGCCGGTCAATGTTAATGAGATGGTGCTGCGTGTAGGTGCCCTGCTTCGCAGAGCGCAGATGATCAGTGAGCGCAAGCAGCGCATCGGAGATACCCTTCTGGAGTGTGACAGCATGACTGTCACCTGCGGCAGCAAAAGCATGATCCTCCCGCAAAAGGAGTTTATGCTGCTCTACAAAATGGCTGCTTATCCTGGAAAGATTTTTACCCGCCAGCAGCTGATGGATGAGATCTGGGGCTACGAAGCCTGTTCTGATTCCCACACGGTTGATGTACACATCGGTCGTCTACGGGAGCGTTTCCGAGATAATACCGATTTCAAGATTGTTACCATGCGTGGGGTTGGCTACAAGGTGGTTCGGTTATGAAGAAGCGGGGCATTCATTTCGGTCTGTGGCTGTTTTTTGCTCTCGTCAGCTTTGTGGAACTACTCATCAGCCTTCTGCTGGGGCTTGGTGCAACCTATGCACTGAGCTTCGTTTTCGGCATCCCCATCGACCTGTCCGTTTCCACACTGATCCTGATCTTTACCAGTGTAGCGGCTTGCATCGTAACGCTATTCATCAACCAACGCGTTCTCAAGCCCGTGCGCGAATTGAGCAAGGCTATGAACAAAGTAGCCTCCGGCGATTTCAAAGTCCGCCTTGAGGCTACCAGCAAGATCGAGGATATCAAGGATATCTACGATCACTTCAACACCATGACGGCAGCTCTGGACAAAACCGAGATGCTGCAATCCGACTTTGTATCCAATGTATCCCACGAATTCAAAACACCCATCAATGCCATTGAAGGCTATGCTATGCTTCTGCAGGATACCACCCAAAGTACCGATGAGCAGCTGGAATGTGTGGATAATATCCTGATGAACACCAACAGGCTCTCTGACCTGATTGGTAACATTCTGCTGCTTTCCCGGCTGGATAATCAAGTGTTTCCCGAAAGCAAGACACAATTCAGGCTGGACGAACAGCTCCGCCAGTCTATCCTTCTTTTGGAGAAGCAGTGGGAGCCCAAAGAGATCGAATTCGATGTAGAGCTGGAGGAGATCAGCTACCGAAGCAACGAAGGAATGCTGCTTCAGGTGTGGAACAATTTGATCGGCAACGCAGTCAAATTCAGTTCCAACGGCGGGTTGATCCGCATCTTGCTGCGGCAGGAAGGTGATTGGATCCTTTGTTCGGTGGCTGATGACGGCCCCGGTATCTCCGAAGATGAGATGCCACACATTTTTGATAAGTTTTACCAGAGCGACAGTTCTCACAAGCAGGAGGGCAACGGTCTTGGACTTGCTTTGGTAAAGCGGATCGTGGAAGCCTGCAACGGGCAGGTCTCCGTAAACAACCTTGAACCCTCCGGATGTTGCTTTACGGTTCGCTTACCCATTGAGAACACCACTCGAGCGGTGGGTCTGCCGGGCTGACAGCTCCCGATTGCTCAAACCCGTTGCGCGAATAGCGCTCCCCATGATCTAAAAGCACCCGGCAGTGTTGCCGGATGCTTTTGCTATTCAAGAAAACAGGCCCCCGCTGCACGCAGCGGGG
>JAZQHO010000179.1:0-15829 GCA_045540635.1 Candidatus Limiplasma sp. | reverse complement strand
GATGAATGGTGCACAATGGAGAGTGTATTGTCAGAAAATGCACAGATGTTAGAATTTGCAAAAAAGTATAATGTGAACTATATACTCATCGACGATAAGTACGAAATCAATATTGAGTTATAACGATAAATTCCAATTTATAGAGTTCCCAAAAATCCATAGGAGGGCGCAATGATACGCACCGTTCCGGTGCATTGCGTTTTACTGGTACATAAGTGAGCGAGCATCCGGCATGCGCCGGATGCTCATTTGCTCGTTGCAGAATCAATTGTTCCTTAACAGTTCTCCCCTGCCGGGAGCCGTTCCTTTTTTGCCTGTCTGCCGGTAAAAAACGCTTTGCAGAACATACCCGAACAGGTATAATAGCGGGTACAGGATCTGGAAAACACCAACGATCATTTGTTGCAAGGAGGAGCAAAGATGTACAGGAAACGTTTGGCGGCGCTGCTGCTGGCACTCTGCCTGCTGGCAGGGCAGCTGACCGCTGTTGCGGAGCAGGCTGTCCCCGGCAGCACCGCAGTGGATATGAGCCGGGTGCTCAATGTACAGGTCACTTATCTGGAGGAGCCGGAGTGGGATGGCAAGCAGACGGCGCAGGTGGCTGTTACGCTGCCTGCGGGCAGCTCTGTACCCGTTGCGGAGAATGTGGTGGCTAATCTGTATGTCACCAACGGCCTCACCCTTCCCGATGGCATCCGGAATTATTCTCTGGGCGATATCGAAGCCGGTCAGACCCGGAGCATCACCGTACCCCTGTGGTTCGACCACTCTGTGGAGACCCCGGACGAGGTGCCTGTGCCCACGCTGGAGATCGTCCTCACTTCCTCTACCACAGATATCACCCGCTATACCTGCGAGCTGGACGGCACTACCGAGCCCCGCGCCATGGTGCTGGGCTGGGAGCTGACGGATGTGGGTCCTGTTGCTGTGCAGACCGATATAGCGATCATGGAGGAGACCTTCCGGGAGTCCTACTACAACAAGCGCCCTTTTAGTGTGGAAAGCGGCTACAATGAAGGCGACTTCAACTTCTCCCTCTCCCGTGCGGAAATGTGGGATACCGATGCCAACGATGTTACCTATATCTACATCAACGCCCACGGCGCGCTGGATGACGACGAACCCATCCCCGCCTTTTTTGCCAATACCTCCAAACGCACGGTGAATGTTGCCGGCAAGGAGTACACCGATCAGAGTCTGGTCCCCTATACCGATATGCTCACCTATCTGGATGATGTGCTGGAGGGACGGGTGGTCATCATTACGGAGATCTGCTATTCGGGGCAGATCCTGCAGGTGGCTGGTGAGCTGGGGCTGGATTCAGAGAAGTTCTCCATCCTCACCGCCGCCCCGGAGGATGAACCCTCCACCCTCTGGCCGGATGAGATCGAGCTGGATTACAAAGGCATCCTCAAGGGCATGGGTTTCACGCCGTGGAAGGTGGATGCGCTCTACAGCTACGGCTGGTTCACCAACGACCTTTGCGACCTGCTGGATGCCGGCTATGCAGCCGATGAAAACCGGGTGGTCACGATCGGTGCGGCGTACGATTACCTGCACGATGCCGTAGGCGCTTTGCAGACGCGCATCAAGGCCGCCACCGGTGCGTCCGAGCAGGATGATATGCCGGAGGCCGTCAGCGGTATGGATGATTTCTGGGATGCGCTGGATGTGAATAAGGAACGGGTTCTCAGCGCTATCTTCGGCTCGGATTCGTGGGTAGTCCAGATGGATCGTGCCGATGCGTTGGATGTGCTCAAGCAGGCCTATTTGTTCACCTACACGATACTGGATCCCCAGTTTGCCGGTGAGCGCTCCACCCTGCTCTACTGCTCCAGTGCCACCTATGATGATGACCGGCGCAAGCTGATTGTGATGGAGGAGAAGGTGGAGTACTTCTCTGCATTGGAATTGTACTATGAGTATCTGCGGCAGTGGATGGTGCCGGATGTGGGGCTTGCCCGCCGGGACGATCCCGTGCCGGTGGCTGCCACGGATCAGTACAACGAGCAGTACTGGGCTACCTTGTATGAGGAAGAGCAGATCGATGGTCTGCTGTCTGCGCTGGTGTGCGATCTGGACAAGAACGGCACGCTGGATATGCTCACCCTTACCGTTACCCAGCGGGAAGAGGTGCTCATCGAAGCCACACAGGTCTATTTTTCCGTCAATCTGGAGCTGTACCAGATCGTGGATGGTCAGGTGGTGCGCACCGATATGGCGGAGGATATCATCATCGTCAACGAGAAGCACAGCTACCTGTGGGGGCATATGACCTATTGGCTCAACGAGTACGACGGGCAGATCACCTTCAGCGGCCGCGGCTACTATACCGGCGGCATGAGCTATGATGGTGCCATGATGTATACCTGCGGCTTCCAGGACGGCAGGATCGTGGAAGCGCCCGAACGCCCCAGCCTGTACAACCCCGGCTACTATACCGAGGATGGGCGGGACTATCAGCAGACGGGCAGCGAGATCGGCAGCTATCCCCACATGGGCGATGGCATTGCCTTTACGGAGTTCACCGGTGTGTACTTCTATCAGGTCAACTATATGTACAATGCACAGGACTACACCAACACCCTTGCCTATGTGCTGGGCGAGGAGCCGCCGCAGGTTTACAAGCCCCTCAAGCTGGTGCTCAAGCCCCAGCAGACGCCCTCTCCTGCCGAAACGCGCAGAGATGAGGTGCGCGCCAGCGTGGATGCTTCCATCGCCTCCGCCATGAGCGCTGCGGGCAAGGAAGCGTACAATTACGTGCTCACCTGCAAGCGGGATACCGGCGAGGCCTCCCAGCTGCTCATCTACCCCGACGAAAGCCCCGACCGGATGGATGCCGAAAAGCTGCGGCAGATGGCGCTGGCTGTGCTCACGGATCCGAATGTGAATGCAGCGCGGGAGATCATTGCCGTGGTGCAGGGCGTGGATCTGTCAGCCAAGTTCTATCTGGATATGAGCGGCTACTGGCTGGAGCTGAACCAGATCCCCGATGGCTCCTATGTCTTTGCTATCACCATGCCCTGAGGCTGCATGGGTAAAAAGAAATAAGACCAACCAAAAAGCTCCGCTCCCGGGCGTAGGCCCGGGGCGGAGCTTCTTTGTTTTATGATCGTGCTTTTCTCAGCGTTCGTAGTTGTAGATGATCTCCACATTGGGGAACATGTCCTTGCTCTTGGTCATATCCCACTGCAGCTGGGAGCCGCAGAAGTAGATGGTGGTCAGGTTGGGGGCACAGGCCATTCTGGAGCCGTCCACAAGGGTAACGGGCCAGATGATGGTGGTCAGTGCGGTGTTGGATTCAAATTCGTTGCCCCAGCCCAGCGTTGTCACCTCGGTGATGCCGTGGCCGATGTCCAGCACCTCCAGAGAGGAGCAGAGGTTAAAGGCATTGCAGGGGAAGGAGGGCAGCGTGCCGGGCAGGCGGATCTCCTTCAGACCGGTGCTGTTGTAGAAGGTGTGCCCGCCCATGCTGGTAAGCTGGGTCTTGGAGAGATCCAGCACCTGCAGGGTGGCGTTGTCGGTCTGGCTGTCCATCCGGGTCACGGTGGAGGGCAGCACCAGCTCGGTAATGCCGGAGTTATTGACGAAGTTGCCGCCAATGGTGGTAACGCCCTCGGGGATGGTCAGGCTGGTCAGGCCGGTGCAGTCGGCAAAGGCACCATTGCCGATCTCCACAACGCTGGCGGGGATCTCCATGCTGGTCAGGCCGGTGCAGCCGCGGAACAGGCCGCCGGCGATCACGGTAAGGCCTTCCGGCAGGGTGAAGCTCTCCAGCGCCGTGCAATTGCTGAAGCATTCGTAATCCAGCTGCTTGATGCTGCCGCGGAAATCCAGCTCCTTCAGGCTGGTGCAGTCGGAGAAGCAGTTCTTGCCCAGAGTGATGCCGTCGCCGAAGAAGCAAACGGAGGTCAGGTTGGCGGCCTCCATAAAGGCCTTCTGCTCAAAGGTGGTGCAGTCCACAGGGAACCAGATGCTGCTCAGCAGGCTGCCCCTGAATACGGAGGATGCACAGTATGTCACCTCATCGCCCACCACCAGATCGCCGTACATGGAGGGGTTTACAGTGAGCAGCTGAACGTCGCCTCTGCGCTCCCGCAGGGTTACATACTGATTGTTGAGCAGCTCCTCCCACGTCATCTGCAGGGTGCCCTCCAGATACAGGCCGGGCATGCGCCAGCCGCAACCGGTGCAGACGTTGTTTTCGAAGCTGTGGGGCAGCTTGTCGATCTCCTCGCCGTCAAAGACGCGCTCGCAGACGGTGCATACGGTGTCGCCGGTGAAGCCCTTGGCGGTGCAGGTGGCTGCCACGGCGTTGACGGGCTCGCCGGGATTGTGGCCCTTCTCGGGAATGGACTGGGAGGGCTCCAGCTCGTTGCCGCAGTTGAGGCAGTAGGTGTAGCCGGTGCGGCCTTCGCGGGTGCAGGTGGGCTCGGAGGCGTTGATGCGCTCGCTGGATACATGCTCCTTCATGGGGATGACCTCACCCTGCACTGTGTCGCCGCAGGCAGAGCAGACCACATCGCCGGTGTAGCCTTCCACCTTACAGATGGCTTCGGCGGCGTTGATGGGGTTGCCATAGCTGTGCCCCGTGGCGGGGATCGCCTCGCCGGGGGTCAGGGTCTCTTCGCAGGCCACGCAGACGGTATCGCCGCTGTAGCCGTCCTCAAGGCAGGTGGCATTCACTTTGTTTACGATCCGGGTCTCGGTGTGTTTGCACTGGCAGGCGGTCAGCGACAGTGCCAGCACGATGAGCATGAGAAAGACAAGTACTTTTTTCATATGGAACGAACCTTTCTTTGGTTGGGATGTAGAGCTATTCTATCACAGCCGGGAGAAAAATGGAAATCTTTTTTTGGCCTGTGCCATGGTCGTCTCCTTTGCAAATACGTTATTTGCTGAAAACGCTGCCACGCAACAAGTATTATAGTGTATACAAAAAAGTGACATCAATGTTCTTTTTGAGGATATTTTTTGAAAACGCTTTCATCTTGTCTCCGGTTGTGCTATCATACACAGCAGAGGGAAGCTTTTTTCCCGACAGAGCGTTGATAGGGACCCCAAGCAAGGAGGAGGCGCGAAAAATGAGAAAATACCTGATACTGCTGTTTGCGTTGCTGGCAATGCTGCTGCTCCCGCTGGCACAGGCGGAGGAGAATGTGCATGTGCTGGATGCCACTGCCGACCTGCCTGCCACGGAGCAGGGAGCCAAGGCGGACGGCGAAAGCGAGAACTTCAAGGATTATTTTACCATCCTGTACTCTGCCAAGAACAAGATCGATGGCAGCGAAAAGACCTTTGATGACGGCTACACCGCCACCCAGCGGCTCAACTTCGGCGGCAAGACCAAGCCCGGCGAGGGCATGATCAACTCCGTCATGTTCACCACTGCCGGTGCAGCGGATATCAAGCTGTGGTGGGTCAGCGGCGGGGATGGCCGCCAGTTCGCCCTCTACGATGCGGATACCTCCGTTATTGCCAGAACCGAGGTGGAATCGGTCAAGAACAGCCTGTACATCTCCACCTTCACGGTGGATGCGGCAGGCACCTACTACCTTGGCGTACCGGATGGCAGCAACTACCTGTTCAAGCTGCAGGTGACGGAAACGCCCGCCGGTGCGGTGCGCCCTCCCCGTGCGGGCTGGGATACCGTAGCCGCCCCGGTGATCACCGCCGCCAACGATAACGGCAGCGGTCAGGTGGAGGTAACGGTCTCCGCCCTGATCGGCTACGACGGTGCCGATGAGCTGGTTGTGACCATGCTGGATGCGCAGGGCAACGAGGCAGGCAGCCGCCGCTCCCTTGCGGAAGCGGATGTGCACACCCTCACCTTTGAGCCTGCCTCCACCGGCGAGTACAGCTTTTTTGCCGCCCTTTCCCGTGAGGGGGAGGAGAGCAGGAGCTGCGAAGGCAAGGCAAGCTTCGTGCTGCCCATTGCCAAACCCGTCATCACCAGCGCCACCAGCGCAGGCGGCGGCAGCGTTACCGTTGTGTGGACGGCGGTGGCCGAGGCTACCGGCTATGAGGTGTTCTGCGACGGCGCATCCGCCGGTGTTGCTGAAGGTACGGAGTATACCGTCTCCGGCCTGACGGTGGGCGCAAGCTGCACCTTTACCGTGCGCGCCAACCGGGGTGATGAGACCGGCCCCCTTTCCGACGGGCTCAGCGCCACCGTTACCGAGGAGGCGCAGCGGGCGTGGAGCTTTACCGTATTCGGCCCCTCCACCAACGAAAAAGACAACGGCTGCATCGGCAGTCTGAACGATGATGGCTTTGTGACCGTCTACTCCGAAAACGGCAAGGGCAAGATCCAGCCCAATGCAGACGATGGCGTGGCCTTCTACTACACCGCCATCCCTGCGGCGCAGAACTTTACCCTGCGTGCCAATGTGCATGTGGATAACTGGGACTACTCCAACGGTCAGGAGGGCTTCGGTCTCATGGCCATGGACAGCGTTCCCGCCCGCGGCACCGAGAGCTTCCTCACCAACCAGTACATGGCGCTGGCCTCCAAGATCGAGTACTACTGGCAGGGCGGCAAGGTGAGCGAGTCCGGCACCAAGTATTCCATGCGTCTGGGTCTGGGCGTGCTGGCCAAGCTGGGCCGCACCCCCGGCAGCAAGAGCCCCGTTCTGGGCCGCACCTATCCGCTGGAGACCTCCGCTGCCCGCAAGGTGATGGAGGGTGTCAGCGATTTCAACATCATCGGCAACAACACCAACCCGGAGATTCTTGCAAAGACCGCCGCAACCATCGCCGAACTGACGGACTTTGTGCTGGAGATCCAGAAGAACAACACCGGCTACTTTATCACCTACTACGGGGAGGATGGTTCCGTCATCGGGCAGTACAAGGACTACGACCCCGAAGCCCTGAGCCGGATGGATCCCGAAAACGTGTATGTGGGCTTTTTTGCCGCACGCCGCGCCCGCGCCACCTTCTCAGGCGTGCAGCTGACTGTGACTGATCCCGCTGAGGATGCTGCGGTGGAAGAACGGCCTGTGGTCAAGGTGGATCCCACCCTTGCCATCGTCTCGGCTGAGGTCTCCAACAGCAAGGACTACACCCTCTCCTTTGTGAGCAATGTGGCGGGTACGGCGGATGCCTACATCCTTGTGGGCGAGGACGAGCGCACCTGCATCGCCACCGGCATCCCCGCCGAGGCGAATATGCGCACCGACTATACCTTCGACCTGCCTGCCACCAGCGATATGCTCATCGAGCTCACCTTCACGCCGGATCCGGAGCAGGATCTGGGCGAGGGCCGTGTGCTGGCATCCACCAGGAGCCTGTATGCGGAGCAGGGTGTCTCCTACATCGTGGCCTTTGCGGGTCTGGAGCAGATCTACGTGGCGCCCGACGGCGCACCCGCTGCGCTGGGCACCCCCGAGCGTCCGCTGAACCTGCCGGTGGCGGTCAAGTACGCCCAGCCCGGGCAGACCATCGTGCTGATGGAGGGCACCTACAATTTTGTGGAACCGCTGCGCATCCCCCACGGAATCGACGGTACGGCTGATGCGCCCATCCGCATGATCGCCGACCCGGATGCCAAGACCCGTCCCGTGCTGGATTTCAAGGGCGTTTGCGCAGGCATCGTCCACGGCGGCGACCATTGGTACTTCAGCGGCTTTGATGTGACCGGCGCTGCCAACGGGCAGAAGGGCTTTCAGGTATCCGGCCACTACAATACGCTGGAGGGCATCCATGCCTACCGCAACGGCAACACCGGCATCCAGATCAGCCGCTATGCGGGCACCGATCCGGTCTCCGAGTGGCCCAGCCATAACCTGATCCTCAACTGCACCTCCTGGAGCAATGTGGATGCAGGCTATGAGGATGCGGACGGCTTTGCCGCCAAGCTCACCTGCGGCGAGGGCAATGTGTTCGACGGCTGTGTGGCCTACAACAACGCCGACGACGGCTACGACCTATACGCCAAGCTGGAGACCGGCCCCATCGGCGCTGTAACCATCCGCAATTCTGTGGCCTATGCCAACGGCATTCTGGAGGATGGCACCGAGGCGGGCAACGGCAATGGCTTCAAGCTGGGCGGCTCCAACATCCCCGGCGGCCACCGGCTGGAGAATTCCTACGCCTTCTTCAACAAGTCCAAGGGCATCGATGCCAACTCCTGCCCGGATGTGATCGTTGTGGACAGCATCAGCTACAACAACGGGCGCTACAATGTGGCCTTCTATACCAATGTGGAGCAGGACACCGCCTATCAGGCCAGCGGCGTGATCTCCTTCAAGGATGCCACCCTGCCCTACGGCTCCCTCAGCGATGATGATGAGCTGAAACCCCGCGGCGCACAGGCTCCCGAGGCCTATCTGAACGATACCTGCTATTACTGGAACGGTGCGGCGGCGGTGAATGCCTCCGGTGCAGAATGGACGGCGGAGCAGTTCGTATCGCTGGTGTTTAGCGGCGTTGACCGGCATGAGGACGGCAGCATCGATCTGCACGGCTTCCTCCAGCTGAAGGATGCTGTAAAGTAAAACGCAATAACGGGCAAGCGCCCCTGCAGCCACTGCGGCTGCGGGGGCGCTGTGCTGTCTTGTGCACTGCAATATGGTGTACAATCCTGCCGGAGTATGCTATCATGGTGGCACAGAAAATTGCTTTTATAAATAAGGAGATGAACGGGAATGACCGCTCAGATCGCGGATCGGTACGCTTATGAGGGAAAGGAGTATTCCATCGTGGCTTTTTCGGAGCAGCCGCCCTTTTTGCCGCAGCTCTACGGGCTTGAGCCGCAGAGGGAGTCCACTGCCTGTTGGAGCGGGTACTGGTGCACCTATGCGGTGAAGGATGGCTGCCTTGTGCTCCGGAAGCTCCATATGCACAACAGCAGCGGCAACTTCCCGCCCCTGAACGGGCGGGAGGCTACCTTCCGCAGGTTTGAAAATGATCCTCCCGTTTGGTACGAAGAAAATACCAGCGCTGATTATGAGAATGTGGAGCTGTTCCTTCCCTATACCGGCAGGATCCTTCTGGGCAACGATTTCCTGCCGGAGTTCTATAGGCACATGGGCTATCAGGGCTATTGGGCCTACCGTGAGCTGCTGGAGCTGACCTTTGAGGAGGGCAAACTGGTCCATACGAAAGACCGCAGCCCGGATGCGGCTGCACGGCGGGAGGCCCTTAAAGCCGGCAAAGAGATCGATGTCATGGCAATGTTGAAAAACCGCGATTATCCCGGCGAGGGCGATCAGCTGCTTTTCTGAGGTGGCACCGCCGCACAGACCGTCGGGTGCTGCACCTGAGCATACCCGGAAAGGAGCATGGCATATGGCAAACATACTGGTACTCTGCGGAGACATCTGGCACCCGGCAGAGGTGATCCGGGCAGGGTTTTCCGCTCTTGAGGAGCTCTACCCCCAAATGACCTTTGTGGAGGATGCCAAGGATCTGCTCACCGCTGCCGATCTGGCTGCGTACGATCTCATCATCTGCTGCAAGGGCAACCATCTGACCGGCGGCAACAGCGTGCCGTGGTTTGAAGAGAATGTGAACGAGTGTACCCCAGCCGATCTGCGCCGCTATGTGGAGAGCGGCGGAGGTTTTCTGGCGGTGCATGCGGGCTGCTCCTTCTCCGAGGGCAGCATGCCGGAAAACTGCCGGAAGCCCTGCCGGGAGTATATCGATCTGGTGGGCTGCCGCTTCGTGACCCATCCGCCCCGCTGCCCTGTCGCCTACCGGGTGGTGGACGGTACCCATCCCGTTACCGCAGGGGTGGAGGATTTCTGTCAGCGGGATGAGCATTACCAGATCGAGCTGACCGCCCGGGATGCATGCGTCCTGATGGAATCCGCCTCAGCGGAGGCGGCAACCATGCCTGCCGCCTATGTGCGGCAGCTGGGTAGCGGCAGGCTCTGTGCGCTGATCCCCGGACACATTCTGGCGGTGTGGCAGGATGCGCAGTTTCAGAAGCTGCTCAGAAATGCCATTGGCTGGTGCATGAGAAAGCAGGAGGGCTGATATGGAGCATGTGGTCATTACCGGCGCAGACCGGGGCATCGGTCTGGCGCTGTGCGAAAACTATCTGAAAAACGGCTATACCGTCTACGCCGGGCAGTTTATGCCCGAATGGCCGCAGCTGGCGGCGCTGCGGCAGCAGTACCCGGGCAGCCTGCATCTGATCCCCCTCAATGTGGGGGAGGATGCATCTGTCAAAGAAGCCGCCCGGCTGGTGGGCAGTCTGACCCGGCAGGTGGATCATCTCATCAACTGCGCAGGCGTTTTTCCCAAAAGCGAGGATGCGGAGGGTTTCCGCACCGCCTTTCAAGTCAATGCCCTTGGCCCCCTGCGCATGGTGGAGGCCTTTCTGCCCCTGATGCAGCAGGGCAAAAAGCGGCTCTGCACCTTTTCCTCCGAGACCGGCGTCATCTCTCTGATGCAGCGGGTAAAGGATTTTCCCTACTGCGTATCCAAAGCGGCGCTGAATATGGAGATGCATATGCTCTTTCGCCAGCTGCGCCCGCAGGGCTATACCTTCCGGCTTTTCCATCCGGGCTGGGTAAAGAGCTACATGTCCGGGCAGAAAAGCACCGTGGGCGATTTTGAGCCCGAGGAAGCCGCCCCGGTGGCGTACCGCTACTTTACCGGGGATGATGAGATCGATGATGTGCTGATCCTGAAGGATATTCAGGGTCAGTACTGGCCGTTCTGAGGAGGTAGCCATGAAGGAGATCGTATTGGTTGCAGGCACCTGTTTTCCGGAGGCTGCCGGGGCTGCGGAGTGGTTCCGTCAGCGGGGCTATGCTGTGTATGAGATGCCCACCGCCGGCGACGGTGCAGCGCTGGCGAAAGCGCTGGAGGCCGTAGGGGCAGAGGGCAGGCTGGATCACCTGATCGTGCAGGCAACGCATCGGGGGCAGAAGGTGCAGCCGCTGGGGCAGCTGGATCATCAGGATATCAATCGTGTGTTTGAGGAGAGCGTCAACCGGACCCATGCGCTGGTAGAGGCCGTGCTCCCCCTGCTGCGGCAGGGCAGGAAGAGGCTGGGGCTCATCACCTCTGCTGCCACCAGCATCCGCCAGCCCGGGGAAGAACGGGATTTCGGCTTTGCCATGGCGCAGGCCGGTCTGCATATGCTGTGGAAGCTGTACTTCAACAAGCTGCGGCCCGAGGGCTTCACCTTCCGGGTGTTCTGCCCCTGCGAGGATGGCAGCGGCCTGTGCGCCGGACAGTATATGCAGATGGATTTCTGCTACGATGCCCGGGAGGAGTATATCCACTCGGAGGAAAACCGCATCGTCCTGCGGGACGGGCTGCTGCGGGAGCTTCCGTGGTGAGGGGGATATTTTGTAGATCAGTATGCAGGGAATGATCCTGCATGTTATCTGGTGGCAGGAGCGGAGAAGAATGCAGGATAGAAAAATGATGAGTGCGGCAGAAAAGGCGATCCTGGATGCCGAATTGAGACGCGTAGAGGAAGCAAGGCACAGATATCCTACCGATGTACCCAATGCTGTTTGCAGGCATGCGTTTCTTCGGGGCTTCTGTGTAGAGAATAGCATTAATCCGGAAGTTGGGGATTACAGCAGCTTTTGCCGGATCGGTAATGAGAGAATATTTGTGTGGACATATCGGAAAAACGAGTATTCAGCATTGGTATCAGAAACAGATGCTGCTGTTAAGCAGTTGTGTTATTGGAAAACCGCTGGCGATTTGATATGGCTATCATGGGCTTTTAGTTGCTCGTTTGAAAAAGTATTACTTGCAGATCGCCCGGGCTATGGTTGGATGTATTATTTTGATCCCTCTGTATCGGATGTTGATTCTGTTGTTTTTTATGGCTTGTCAGATATAGAGCGAATAACCATATCAGCGGGAATACAGATCAAACTGACAACGATTGCTGAGCTTGCACCAATAATTGAATTGCTGATCAGAGATGATAGGGCATATACAGCACTGTCGATTCTGCATTCGGCCTTTTGTGTACACCCGTTTTGTTTGCATTGCGAAATGAACGAAAAACCTATTCTCAATCATTTGTCTGAAGAACCTGAGATGTGGGAGCAGACATACAGGCTGCCAGCCCTTGAGATGGCGGTTGTTCAAGCATGCAGAGCGGTTGAAGCTATTTTGGGCGAACCGCCCAATCAAAGGAAGCAGGGAAAGGCAATCCAGCACAAGCAGCGGTGGAAAGAAAAAGTTGGGATCGATCCGGATGAGCTGTTTGAAAAAGCGGATATGACCTATTTTGCATTTTATTACAATTTGTTCTTTCATCTACGAAATGCATCTGCTCACAGTTATGGAGATGTTCATTTTGATTTGGCGCGCAAGCAGGCAATCGAAGCACAGTGCTTTGCGATGCTGGTTGTCCAAAAATATTTTGAAAAGCATGTGTGCACTTACGATAAGGCACTTGATATTCTCGAGTTTAACAGAGAACTGCTTGCTCGCGTGGACGAACAGATGATCGTGAGAGGCACGGCAGATCCAGAATGAATCAATGATGGTGTGATCTGCATACAGAGACCCCTGAGTGAATCGCTTCGCTCGGGGGTCTCTCTTAATCATTCGTTTGTTACTTATCAAAGAACGCAGGCAGCGCACAATACATGATCAGCTCCACGCTCTTGGTGCTGTGGCCACCGCTGCACTGGGTGTAGTACAGGTTGCCGTCACGGAAGTTTTCGCAGTATACGAAAGTATCCGTCAGCGTGCTCATGGTGTTGATCTGGGCGGTCATGCCCGCATAGCCCACATCGCCCTCGCCGCCGCAGCCAGCGTAGATGAAGAAGTCATCCTTGGTGTAACCGGCCTTGGCAACGCTGTCGGCCAGCTTCTGGGCAGCAGCCGCCGCATCGCCGCCAAAGCTGGCGCCACCGCAGCAGGGCATGTAGTACGCGATCTGATCCAGACTGTTCTCAAACGTGGCCCAGCAGGAAACGGAGCCCATGGAGAAGCCGCTGTAGGCACGGTGGGTGCGGGAGGCACGGATGCCTTCGGGGGTCACATCCTCGGCATAGGTGTGGTAGGCGCTTTCAAAGGCGGGGATCAGGTAGTTGTTCAGCTCGTACCAGAAGTTGCCCGCAGCCCAGAACTCATCCTTGCCGGGCACGGCATAGGTGGGCGCCACCACCAGCAGCGGGTCGATGCGACCCTTCTCGATCATTGCATCCAGCACGAACTGCATGGGGGAGAAGGAACCGGGACCACGGAAGAAGGTGGTGTAGCCGCCACCGTGGCCGTGCATCAGGTACAGCACGTTGTAACGGGTCTGGGTATCATTCTCGTCGTAGCCGTAGGGCACATAGACCAGCGCACTCTTGGTGTAGGGGGTGCCGTCCTCGGTCTGGGCTTCGTAGCGGAACAGTACGGTTTTGCCCCGCTGGGTAACGCCGGTAATGTAGTTGGGATCCATCTCCTCGAAGGTGTTGTCGGGGAAATCGGTCTTGCGCACGCGCTCTTCGGCGCAGGCAATGCCGCTCATCAGCAGCAGTGCCGCCAGCAGCCATACGATCAGCTTCTTCATTGCGATCCATCTCCTTCTGCCGTGTGGTAACGGCTTCTATATTTTGAGTATATAGAAGATACAGACGCATTTCAACGGCATAAGCGGAACGATGTGGGACAAAAATATTTGTCTTTTTACAGGGTATGGCCGTATTCGATGGGGAAAAAGCGGAAGGTGGAGGGCGGCAGGGAGTTGAAATATGCTGTTACCATGGGGTTTTCCTCGCTGCGCATCCTCTGCCGCCATCGGGAGGGGGATACCCCGTGGATGCGCCGGAACTGCCGGTTGAAGCTGGAAGGGGATGGATACCCCACCTGCAGGCCGATCTCCGTTACCGACTGGCTGCAATTGTAGAGCAGCACACAGGCACGGTCTATGCGTACCATCTGCACATAATCCAGCGGCGACCAGCCCAATACCTGCTTGAAAACCCGCCGGAAGTGGGATGTGCTGATGTGGCACAGCCTGCTGAGATCGTCGATGGAGACCTCCTCCATATAGTTTTCGGCAATATAGGCTATGGCGGGGGCAATGCTGCCCAGCTGGCTGCCGGTATAGCGGTCGCTTTTGACTGTGCCGGAGCAGCTGCGCAGCAGCAGCAGAAACAGCGCATTGAACAGCGCCCGCACCGTGTGGTGGTAGTGCACCTGCCGCTTTTCCAACTCGCCGGCGATCATGCGCAGCAGGCTGAGGATCTCCGGGTGGTCGCTGCCCTGGAGCACGCAATCGTTGCCATGCACCTGCCGCTGGTATTCGCTCAGCATGCCGCTGAGCCGGGGGCTCAGCTCCGGCAGTAGCGTCTGAGGATCCACGTAGATCCAGTTCCAGCAGCAGACCTGCCCCTCCTCCACCGTGTGCGCATGGGGCACATTGGGCGGGGCGATCACCAGACAGGGCGCTTCAAAGGGCAATATCTCGCCGCCGATGTGCAGCCGGCCTTTGCCCGTGAGGAGCAGCCCCAGCTCCATACAGTTGTGAAAATGCATCCGGGTCAGCGGTTCGGGGTAACTCTTCCAGGAATCCCCCAAAAGGCCGATCACGGGAAAATGGGCAGGCAGATCAAAATGCCTGTAAAAGATATTGCTCTGCGGTCTCTGCTGACTCATGCGTTCCACCTCGCCATGTGCTGTTGCCGGGCAGTATTCGTTTCTTGCTGTCTCTATCATACAGGATGATGGCTGAAATTGCACGTTTGTTTGGAACGGATAATGCGCAAAAACGACCGTTTTTGATGGCGGTGCAGGGCATTTTGGGCATCTGCTTCCTGCTTTGATGATCGTTTCTGCGCCGGATGTGGCTGTTTCTGGCTTTCCATGCCCGTCGTATACCGTGTATGATAAGCTTACCACCAAAACCAAAAATGCTGTTACGGAGGCGGAATGGATGAACAAGCGTGAACGTGTGGCAAATACCCTTGCAGGTCTTTCTGCGGACAGACCGCCGGTGTGCTTCTGGCGGCACTACGGGCCGCAGGTGCCGGAGGAGACCGTCCGGCAGCATATTGCGTTTTTTCATGCGACGGATATGGACATTCTTAAAATGATGTGCGATGAGTTCTTCACCTACCCGATGGATGAGAACGCCACCCCGGAGGAGATCCTGGCAATGCGCCCGCTGGGGCGGGAGCACTGCTATGTGCGCGGGCAGGCGGAGCGTGCGGCGCAGATCAACGAAGCGCTGAAGGGCGAGATCTTTACCCTGTACAACGCTTTTTCGCCCTATGCCACGCTGAAGCATACCCTTGGCGATGAGAAGAGCATGGCGCTGCTCCGCGACCATGAGCAGGCGGCGCTGCACCTTCTGGAGATCATCTGCGAGGATACCTGCCATATGGTGGAGGCCGTGCTGAAGGAAAGCGGCACCCAAGGCATGATGCTGCCTTTGCAGGGCGCGGAGATCGACCGTTTCGGCGAGGAGGAGTACCGCCGTCTGATCCGCCCCACGGAGGAGCGGGTCATCAGCTGCGCTGCTGCCCTGTCGGATACGAACCTGCTGCACCTGTGCGGCTGGGATAATATCCCCAACCGGCTGGAGTGGTGGGATCAGTACCCCGCAAGGATGATCAACTGGGATGTGCACGTGGAGGGCGTGGATATGGCGCAGGGCCGTGAGCGCTTCCCAGGCCGTGTGCTGTTGGGCGGCTTCAACAACCGGGAGGGCACGCTGCTCCATACCGGCACCAAGGAGGCCATTCAGGCGGAGACCCGCCGTATCGTCCGGGAGGCCGGTGCAGAGAAGCTGATCATCGGCGCAGACTGCTCCCTGCCCATGGATACCGATCCTGAACACATCCGCTGGGTGATCGAAGCCCTGGAGGGCTGATGGCAGCCCTCAGCCTGCCATAGTACTGTACAG
>JAZQHO010000178.1:0-2703 GCA_045540635.1 Candidatus Limiplasma sp. | reverse complement strand
TATGATCGCCACCGACCACGCCCCCCACACTGCCGCCGAAAAGAGCAAGGGCCTTGCGGGCAGCGCCTTTGGCGTGGTAGGGCTGGAGACCGCCTTTGCGGTCATGTACACCCACTTTGTCAAGCCCGGCATCATCACCATGGAAAAGCTGATGGAACTGATGGTCTTTGCCCCCCGGAAACGGTTCGGCATCCCGCTGGAGAGCGGCGACTACACCGTTTGGGATCTGGATGCGGAGTACACCGTAGACCCGGAGACCTTCCGTTCCAAAGGCCGTGCGACCCCCTTTGCCGGTGCAAAGCTCTTCGGGCGCTGCAAGCGCACCGTAAAGAACGGACGCACCGTTTACCAGGACTGATCACCAATCACCCACAAGCAGACAGATAAACAGGAGGCGGTATCCATGCCAAAGCGCACAGACATCAAGAAGATCCTTATCATCGGTTCCGGCCCCATCGTCATCGGTCAGGCGGCAGAGTTCGACTATGCCGGTACTCAGGCCTGCCTTGCCCTGAAGGAAGAGGGCTACGAGGTGGTTCTCGCCAACTCCAACCCCGCCACCATCATGACCGATACCTCCATCGCCGACAAGGTGTACATGGAGCCCCTCACGCTGGAATTCGTGGCCCGCATCCTGCGCTACGAGCGCCCCGATGCCATCGTGCCCGGCATCGGCGGCCAGACCGGCCTCAACCTTGCCATGCAGCTGGAAAAGAAGGGCGTGCTGCGGGAGTGCCGCGTCAAGCTGCTGGGCACCAGCAGCGCCAGCATCGAGCGCGCCGAGGACCGCGAGCTGTTCAAGGAGCTGTGCCAGTCCATCGGCGAGCCCACCATCCCCTCCGAGATCACCTATAATCTGGAGGAGGCCAAGCAGGCCGCTGCCCGCATCGGCTACCCCGTTGTGCTGCGCCCCGCCTTTACCCTCGGCGGCACCGGCGGCGGCTTTGCCGACAACGAGGAGGAGCTGGTCGAGATCGGCCTCAACGCCTTCAAGCTCTCCCCTGTGCATCAGGTGCTCATCGAGAAGAGCGTAAAGGGCTACAAGGAGATCGAGTTCGAGGTCATGCGCGACTCCACCGACCATGCCATCACCATCTGCGGCATGGAGAACATCGACCCCGTGGGCGTGCACACCGGCGACAGCGCCGTTGTGGCTCCCATCCTGAGCCTTAACGACCACGACCTGAAGATGCTGAACGACAGCGCCATCAAGATCATCCGCGAATTGAAGATCGAAGGCGGCTGCAACGTACAGTTCGCCCTCAACCCCGAGACCAGCGAATACTACCTGATCGAGGTCAACCCCCGCGTGTCCCGCTCCTCCGCCCTTGCCTCCAAGGCCAGCGGCTACCCCATCGCCCGCGTGACCGCCAAGATCGCCGTGGGCATGACGCTGGACGAGATCGCCATCGCCAACACCACTGCCGCCTTCGAGCCCCGGCTGGACTATGTGGTTGCCAAGCTGCCCCGCTTCCCCTTCGATAAGTTCACCAGCGCAAGCAACCAGCTGGGCACCCAGATGAAGGCCACCGGCGAGGTGATGGGCATCGGCTCCAATCTGGAGGAAAGCCTGCTCAAGAGCGTGCGCTGCCTGGAGATCGGCGTCAACCACCTGTACATGCCCAAGTTCGACAACATGAGCGCGGAAGAGCTGCTGGACTATCTGAAAACCTTCAAGAGCGACAACCTGTTCGCTGTGATGCAGCTGATGCGCCTTGGCGTAAGCCTTGACCGGATCCACGAGGTAACGAAGATCACCATGCTGTTCCTGGAGGCCTTCCAGCGCATCGTGGATATGGAGATCCTGCTCAGCGCCAACCGGCTGGATGCCCGCATCCTGCTGGATGCCAAGAAGATGGGCTTCTCCGACCCCTACATCGCCAAGCTGTGGAATGTGAGCGAAATGGATGTGTGGAACCTGCGCAAGCAGGAGAACATGATGCCCGCCTTCCGCATGGTGGACACCTGCCACACCAACGCCTACATCCCCTACTTCTACTCCAGCTACACCGGCGGAACCGACAGCCGTCTGGGCCAGAAGAAGAAGATCATCGTGCTGGGCGCAGGCCCCATCCGCATCGGTCAGGGCGTGGAGTTCGACTACTCCACCGTGCACGCCGTAAGCACCATCAAGAAGAGCGGCTACGAAGCCATCATCATCAACAACAACCCGGAGACCGTCTCCACCGACTATACCACCGCCGATAAGCTGTACTTCGAGCCCCTCACCCCCGAGGATGTGATGAACATCATCGAGTTTGAAAAGCCCGAAGGCGTGATCGCCTCCCTCGGCGGCCAGACCGCCATCAACCTTGCCGAGCCGCTGATGAAGCGGGGCGTCAAGATCATCGGTACCGACTGCGATGCCATCGAGCGCGCCGAAAACCGCGACAGCTTCGAAAAGATCCTTGAGGAGCTGGGCATTCCCCAGCCCGAAGGCCATGCCGTTACCAACATCGAGGACGGCGTGAAGGCCGCCGCTCAGGTGGGCTACCCCGTGCTGGTGCGCCCCAGCTTCGTGCTGGGCGGCCGCGCCATGCAGATCGTGGGCGATGAAACCCAGCTGCGCCACTACCTGAAGACCGCCGTTGAAATCGACGAGGACAAGCCGGTACTGGTGGATAAGTATATCCAAGGTAAAGAGGTTGAGGTCGACGCCATCTGTGACGGTCAGGACGTATTTGTTCCCGGTATCATGGAGCT